>JBEKJU010000114.1:0-10067 GCA_050011095.1 Syntrophorhabdales bacterium | reverse complement strand
TAATCAAGGAGTACGTGCAGAAGCAGGGCAGAACGTATCATCAGATACATCGAGGTCAGCTCACGCTCTTCGATTTTTAATGCCTTTGATACCTCGCAGCTTGCTGCGGGGTAGTTCATTTTGTGGGTGGTGTTCACTGTCATCTCCTTTCTGCGCTTGATCGGTTTGTTCACTTTACGCGCACGATCTTCGGCGGCTGCCATGTGCCGTCGAGGATGGCCTTATCCGCCCAGTACGCGCGGATGTAGAGCGAGAAGGTGCCGTTCGGTGCCGGCAGCCAGTTGCTCTCCTCGTTCTTGCCCGGCGATTTAGCGCCGGCGTAGAGCGTCAGCGACCCGTCCGCGTTGTATTTGAGGTTCTTGTTCTTGGTGCCCAGCGAATAGCGCTTCAGCGGATTAGGATTGAAGAGGTGCAGTTCGTTGTACAACGTCACCGACCAGAAGCCCTTAACGGGAGGCACCTGGCCTTTAGGAAAGGTGATCGAATAAAAATTCTGCCCATTGAGTTGCTTGCCCTGGCTGTCATCGTCCGTGTAGATATACTTGGTTTCCGCCGGCAGGTTGTCATACATGTTCGACTTGGCGGTGCCCGTGCGATTGAGGTAGTCGGTTCCCCACATCGCATTGTTCAGCGGCGAATTCCAACCGTTGCCGGCAGGACGGCCGTTGTTGCGCCACCGAAAGAATGGCGAGATGATCTCGCGCTCGGCCGCGACGGCGGTTTCCTTGAGCGTCTGCATGATTGCCGGGTCCTTGGCGGCCGCTTCCAACACGCTGCCGATCCACTTGTAAAGAGCTTCCTCACCCGGCAGCGGCGGCACCGACTTCATAATAGCCGGCAATTCGTCGAAGAAGGTTTCCGGGTTCACCCACTTGGTCTCGCCCCTGCCGTCGGATTTGGGCGCCGGGAAATGCGGCAGCTTGCTCCAATCCATGGTCTTCATTTTCCCGTCGAAACGCGAGAGCGGGTAGAAGTCGATCTGGCTGATGAGCGGCTGCACGGCGGCGTGATCCCCCGGTGTGTCGTCCATGAAAACGCGCGGCGCTGCAGCGACCACGTCAGTGGAAGATCGCAACACCGCCGTAATTCCTTTCGGCGTATCTCCTTTCCAGTTCGGGCCGACCACCATGTAGAAGCCGGGCTTGGTTCCGTATTGTTTGCCGATCTGCGAGAGTTCGTCGGTACGCGCGTCATAAAGAGCATAGACCCAGAAGCGGTCGCCGAAGTCCGGCACCTGGAAGACGATGGGCTCCTTATCGAGGTTGTCAAGGAAACCGAAGCCATACACGACGTCCTGGTTCGTGCAGGTGACGAAGCGCTGGTCCGGGCTGACGTAATTGGTCAGCATCGCAACCGCGTTGTGCGCGATTGGCACCACCCCGCCGAGCAGGCCGGGTTCGGGCGCCTTCGAAAAAGCAGCGTGGCGGTTGGCATTGTTGACCAGCGCCCAGCCCCACAGGTAGGCCGTACGCCCCACCATTTGCACATAGGGTTTGTTCATGGCTGTGCCGGAATCAGGCCCCGGAACTTCGGTGGCGGTTGTGGGGATTGGGACCTGCTGCGCGGATGCCGGCCCTACGACCAACGCGAACACAGCAATGAATGCAAACAACACGAAACAGACTTCTAGTCCGTGGTTCATTTTTTCCTCCTTTGCCTATGGTTCCTTCCAACCGAATGAAACTTCCTCATAGATTATTTCTGAAGCCTCGTTCCATTACGTCAACGCTGCGCCCCCCAAAAGGGTCTACCGGTTGTTGTCTCAAAAGATATCCTTGGGCAGCAAGAGTGCTATCTGTCCCCGTATTGACCAGTCGGGACCGATGCCGGGCCTCTCCACGTTATAGAAGGCTTGCACGTTAGCGTTAAACGGCAGCTTGCCTATCTTGAATATCTTCCCCACGCCCCCGCCGAACGGCACGGTCCACTGATCAGGGCCTGCCGCCTTCCAGTTGGCCGTGATAATCGGTGAGGATGTAATGTACCAGCCTTTCTGGAGGTTGTAGTTGATAAAGTACTGGGCCAGGAATTGATTCACGCTTGGATTGCTCTGCCCGGACGGGCCGGCAAAGGACCAGACGTTCTGCACCAGCAGACCCACAACCCAGTGTCCACTGGTAAAGACCCCGGCTGCCGACGGCCCCGCACTCCACATTTTATTGCCCAGATACGTATCGGTGGTGGTGGGGAACTGGAACACCGGACCCACACCCCACATGAACTTGCCCGAATTTGCCGGTGACAGGAAGCCGGTGAACTGTAAGTTGCTTAACCCCGTCTGGTACGCAGGATATTCGGTGTAGACGACCGGCAGTATTGTCCGCGTGATGAGATTCCAGTCTTTGTTGAGGCTGATAGGGACAACCGGCTGGATATTCGTGACGATCTGTGACTTGTTTCTATTGGCGCCGTAGTTGAAGTTAAAGTTAGGCTGGATCGGGATGCTGATCAGGTCGGCCACCGGGTTCTGCGCCTTCTTGGCAAGCTCGGTCTCGTCGCCGGCCACCGGGTTCTGCGCGTTCTTGGCAAGTTCGGTCTGGTCATCGGCCGCCCATAGGGGCATGGAGACGAGCGCCAGTGCCAGGGAGAGTACCAACCCAATCGTCGTTCTTTTCATGGCTTTCTCCTTTTGAGCAATCATGGAGCAATGGACGAGAGACGGGTCACGATGCAGCCAAGAATTTTTTAAGACGGGAAATCATTACCGCATTCAGGTTTCCGGATCGCACTAGTCTCGCTCATGCTTTCTGGGCCGATTCGTCCTCATCGCGCAAACCATGCGTTCTCTCCTATCCATCACAACCTTGCAGTATGATTAGGTTCTCCGGCAAAAAACCTGCGTAGACCTATAAAAGAGTATTGTGTCTCTGCCGGGATGGTGTCAATAGGGCTTTGGTCCTACACGGCGAGGATCGAGTATTCAGGGACGGGGGGTCAGAAGTTGTGCGTATTTCGTTCGCTCGACTGTTTCAGCCACATCCTCTTTATTAGTGCCCTGCCTTTTCATTTCCGGCGGTGCATCATTACCGCTTGGAAGGTGGTAGCAGAACGATAAAACGTAAAATCACGCCTTCAGGAAGACATTGAGGCACCGGGCCCCCTTCGGGATGCGACGCTTCAAACGGGATCGACCTCATAGAACTATCACCTGGCGAATTGATCATCCCACCCTCTTGAAGTCGATGAATCCCTGTTCCACGTCCGTGTGAATCAGTTGCACCCGAATCGTCTGGCCCACGTCGACGCCTTCAAAACCATGCACCAGTCTCCCTTCCACATGAGGGTCAAGAAGACGTGCCCACGTGCCTTTGGGGGCCGCGCCGGTAACGATGGCATCGAAGCTCTCCCCGATTCTTGCCTCAAGCAGCAGTGCCGCTGCCGATTTTCCGACCTGCCGTTCGACCTTTTTGGCTGCATTCTCCTGCTCCGTGCAGTGCTTGCCCAACGCCTCAAGGTCTTTATTTTTGTAGGGTGAGGAATGTTGATCCATGGCGGCCTTCAGCAGTCTGTGCGTGACGAGGTCAGGATACCGGCGGTTGGGGGCCGTGGAGTGGGCATAATCCGCGACAGCGAGACCGAAATGTCCGGGGGCGGCTTCTCCGGGAATTTCTGCGATGTATTCACCCGGTCCCATGAGTTTGATCACGGAGAGGGAGAGGTCGGAGAATCTCAGCGGATCGGCTGCCTTCTCTTTCGTCAGAAACTCCTCCAGCGCCGACGCGGCCGGGTCATGGGGAAGGGTGAACCCCCGTTCCCCCGCGAGAGCGACAATCCGTTCCCATCGCTTTGGCGTGCGCACCACGCGGCGGAGGGAGGGGAACTTCTTGGAGGAGAGATACCGGGCGGTCACTCCGTTTGCGGCTATCATGAAATCCTCGATGAGTTCGGTAGCCCGGTTCTTTTTCTCCGTTTCCAGCCCACGGATCTCATTGTCGTCGAATACCGGCCTCGCTTCAACGGTTTCGAGACTAAGGGCCCCGTGCAGGCGGCGGAGATCCCTCATGCGCTGCGCCACACTGTCCTGAATGCGCAGGTTCTCGTCGAGTCCGTTGACCGAAGCAACGGCCTCGGGCACCGTCTCCTTGCCTTCCAGCCATGCCGCGACGTTGTTATAGGCAAGCTTTGCATGATTGCGGACAAGGGCCCGGTAGATATCGGATGCCTGGAGTGACCCGTCTTTGCCGATCACCATTTCGATCACGATCACCGGTCGATCCTCATCGAGGTTGAGCGACGTGAGGTTGGTGGAAAGCTGGTCGGGAAGCATGGGAAATATCGTGGCGGGCGTATATACCGAGGTGGTGTTGTGGCGGGCGTGGTCGTCGATTGCCGAGCCGTTCTTCACAATCGCGTCCACGTCGGCGACGGCGACGAGAATTTTTACCTGATCTCCGGGCATCGCCTCGGCAACGGTAAGCTGATCCAGGTCAAGGGAGTCATCGTTGTCAATGGAAGCCCATAAAAGGTTTCTGAGATCGCGGACCCGCTCACTATCGGTTGCGGCGGGTGCGGGGATCCCGGCAAGCTCGGCGAGCGCCTCGGCGGAGAAGTCAGGGAGCAATCCCCTCTCACGCATCGCCCTCCGGGCGATCCGCCGGAGAATGGCACGGTGCTGTTTATCGTTCGTGTTCATGGGATGCACCTCTTACCTCCATCTGAAAAACGGCGACACTTGGCGGTCGTATCGTCCCGCAAAGTCAAGCATCTCCTGATCCTCAAGCAAGGCTGACCCAAACAGGTACACTGAACCAGGTATGTGATCCTCAAAACGCAGGTTTGGCGAAGGATCGTCGGGGCTCGCACCAGCCGCGGCCCTTCTCCTTCATGACGATAGATTCATCTCCTAACCTTTTTCTTTTGGCCTGCCTTGCGTTTCTGCTTCTTTCCACTGAATGCCCAGTATCCCAAAATGATAAGATTTACGGGTGTAATGATGGAAAAAATTCCCCACAGGAGAGGGTTCCTCCCGTTCTTTGCGGCGATCTTGCCGAAGCATACGGCAACGTAGAGGATGAGCATGGAAAGAACGATATAATGGAATGGTTGCATGGAGAATCCTTGATTAAATAATCTCATGTAGGCTGTCGGTTTAATCTGCCACGATATTGATCATCCAGGCAGGCGTTTGCCTCAGGATCTCAGGACTTCTGCCAGTTTCGCATACCCAGTCATTTCACAGATTGTCCTTTCAATGCTTTCTGCTCCGTATTGCATTTGGCTTCTCCCCTTTCTCCTCTTCTGCAATCTATCACATAAAGAGGTGGTTCGGCTTCAGATTTTTACCCAAGCCGGCCACCACCAGAACATTCAGACGGCCATGATCTATATCCACGTGACCAAGGCAAACATCCTTGGAGGCAGGAGCCCCGTCGACGAATAGCGGCTACCGAATGAAGAGGACAAATTACTGCCCTATCACCATTGCCGTACAATCCCCGAAAAGGCGTTCATGACGAGAACCCGCGCTGCATCTACTAGTAAAGGATTCGGCCGAGCAGAGAATTACGGATGGAAAGCAGGTGGTGTTCAGCGAGACAGCAATGAGTGGGGCACGATCCTCGACACCCACGCGACGAGCCGCCATCTCCGCGTCACATAGGCGCAGGCCTTTTTCTTCGTGATCGCCTCGTATATCTGCCGGGCTGCTTCTTGAGGCGAAGCCATCCAAAAGATGCCGGGACCCTGAGCCATGGCAGTATCCACGAAACCCGGCCGGATATCTGTTATCGTGACTGGCAGGCGCAGATGTTTGATCTTCCCCCGCGGTCCCTCTAAATAACTCGAAACGAAGGCCTTTGATGCATTGTACGCCGGCGCGCGACGGGAGCCGAAGAGGGCCGCGACCGAGGATATGGCGATGAAATGTCCTTGCCCCCTCTCTATAAAGTACTTCACCGCCGCGTCGGCGATGGCACAGAAGCCGGTAACATTCACCTGTATGGTCGCTTCTTCCTTGAGCCATTCAAGTTCCGGGTTAATAAAACCCGTTCCGGCGCTCATGACCACTATGTCGGTGCCTCCCATCTCTTCGATTAATCCATGGAACAGCCCTACTGCCTCATCGGGCTTGCTCACGTCCATCTGCTTGACCACGCTCCCCGGAAGCGCGGACTGGAGTTCCATAAGCAATTCCAGCCTCCTCGCGCATATACCGACCCTGTAGCCTTCAGTCGTGAAACGGCGGGCGAGAGCTTCACCTATGCCGCTCGACGCCCCAACTATTATCGCGTTGCCCTTGCCTTTCAACGCACATTTCCTCGGTACATTACTTCATTGTCATGCTGATCGCTCCGCCCTGTCAATATTAACCTTCCTCAAGAGCGGTCCCAGTTCCGCTGTTCTCAAGGTTTCGGATGCCTCCATGGCAGTCACGAATGCCATTGATAGCGATGGACCGCTTCGACAAATTGGGGATTAACGACTTCAGCCAGCCGTGGCAATGACTTCTGATCTTTGGCTTGAAGCTTGGGGGCCTGCCTGACAAATGCAGTCCACCCTGGCTTGTTCACGAATCCATTTTTGTGGTATTGAACGAGTCGAAGACGTTTTCCCTATACGCACGACAGCGGCCAAGTCTGAAACTGCTCATGTCTGCCTTGTCGCTTTCTCCTTCCACTGAGGCCGGCCCCCTCGCTTCTGCCGTCGCAAGCGCCGTGTGAGCGCCGGTAGACATGCCTTACTTCTTGCGCAAACGGTATCGTAGACGTCGCGAGCCGAATCTGCCTCATAAGAATCAACACTTAGGAACTGACTGAACCAAGTAATATCTTCTGCAAGTAAACCCACTAGCGGAGGTGTCCGTGAGATCGAAACTCCAGGCAAACGAAACCGTCGCGCTCGTCGTCCGGAAGCACTGGCTTGTCCTTGCAAAGCCCGCCATCGTCCTCATGGGCGTGCTTGCCTACTACGTGTTCCGGGACAAGCTCATGGGGCTCCAGGTTTTCCTCGATTCCTTCGCGCCCTATGTCCTCGCATTCGCTGTCTGCTGGCTCCTCTACGCCTGGCTCGACAGACGGACCAATATCTGGGTGGTGACCAACTTCCGTCTCATCGATCAATGGGGTGTGGTGACGAACAATTCCAAGGAGAACACCTTGGACAAGATCAACGACATAACCGTGGAGCAGACCATCTACGGGAGGATACTCAACTACGGAACCGTGTCGGTCCAGACCGCCGCGAAGGAGGGCGAGACGGTCATCCAGTTCGTTGAGAACCCGCAACTCTTGAAGAACGTCCTCAGCGAAAAGAGAGAGGAATTGACCAAGGCGGAACCGGCAACCGGCCAGACGAGCCGCTATAGCGAAGATAGGGTTCTCAAGGTCCCCGAGGGGACCGTTCCCCCCTTCGCGATCGGTTGCCCCCATTGCGGAGGGGGGGTCACGATAGAGTATGCGAAGCCCGAGCTGCCCCGGTACTTCGCGGAGCATTCTATCCAGGACGACCAAGGCCACACGCAAGGGGCGGAAGACGATAGGGCCGCGACCGTTCTGGACGGACGCGGATGGAAGAACTCCAAAAGAATTTGACGAACCCGCCGGCAGCAAGAAGAATCATCCTTCAGAAGGCGCCATGGGAGAACTGGACAGTGGTAGGGACGACTTTTCAGCGTCGTCTATGTCTGTCCGAACGACAGCACCCAAACGCGCCTCTGCCTTTTATACTCGGCAGGAGATGGAGAGCATAAAAAAAAGGACGTCGTGTGGACCGTCCCTTGAGAAATGTGCAGTCGAACAGTCTATTTTGGGATGGCGCTTCACTCGCTAATTGTCCATCATCGACGTGTTTACTGCGCTGGCATCCCGGCCTTGGACATGACTGGCCTTTCCCGGATGCGAGCGAACGATTTTCATTGTGAAGTTTCCGGACCAGGCCGGTCGCTATATTTTCGCTGAGACCATCCCATCCCCCTTTACGGCATCAGTCCCGTCTTCCTGTAGGCCTCGATCACCGCGTACCCGAGCTCCTTCTGTAGCGCATCGTACTCCTTCTCCAGCTCGGTGCCCTTGACCTCGCGGTTGGGCATAGTACCAATGTCGAGAATCCTGTCGAGACTCTTCCGTTTCACAGACACAATAAGTTGGACCTTTCCGTCCATGCGCTTCTCCCTATACCCTTACCGGCATGAGCACCGTGACGTACTCAGGGCTGTTCAGCCCCTTGAAGAGGTGCGCCCCGTAGGTGTCCGGCGCCTCGATGAGCACGGTATCGTCGGGGGTCCGGGAGAAGAGATCCAAAAGATACTTGGGCTGAAAATACGCCTCTATCTCTCCTTTCCCCGTGAAGGTGGCGCTCACGGTCTCTTTCGCCTTCCCGATCTCGCCCTCTATGTACAGGATAATCTCTTCCGTTCTTGTCGTGACTTTCACGGGCTCCCTGGCGCCGATCGTCATGACCTTCCTCAAGCCCTTCAGGAAAGCCTCTCTGCTCACGGATATGATGTTCTTGTTGCTCGTCGCCACGATGGCTTCATAGTCGGGGAAGGGCACATCCAAAACATTTGTCGCCACTGTCATGTCCTGGCCGATAAAGAGAACCTGCCTCTGGAGCCTCTTCACGAGAACCTCGCCGTCTTTCGCGATCAATGGCCGTAGATCCTGAAGGGCGTCGCGGGGTATCACTACCTTCTGTATGTCTTTCTTGTCTTCCAGCGTTTCTTTTTGGAGGGCGAGCCGGATGCCGTCGGTTCCCACCGCTCTGAGATCCCCGTCCCGACATTCCAGACAGAGCCCGGTGAGCGCAAGCCGCGACTCGTCATGAGAAACCGCATAGGCCGTACGGGCGAGGACCCTCCTGACAGTCGACGCCGGTATTGTCACCGACTCCCTCGTATCCTCCGTCCGCGTTACCTCGGGGAACTCGCGGGGGTCCTGCCCGGCCATCGTGAAGCGGGCGTCGCGCTGCTTCACCTCGATGCTTCCGTTCACGGATATCTCGATGTCGCCGGGGTCGAGTTCCTTCAAGAGACGATGGAGGGCGTCGCCGTGAACAAGAAACGTCGCCGCGTTTTCGGCTTTGTAGTTGATTCTGGCGATTGCCGTGGTCGAAAGGTCCGTGGCGGTGACCCTGCCTCCTTCACTGCCAAGCTCTATAAGTACATTGGCAAGGACAGGAAGGGTGCTCTTCCGGCCGGATATGGCCACGACCTTTTCCATTGGTTCGAGAAGCTCTTTTCTGTCGATGATCATGTTTCGCTCCTTAGTCTTGATGTTAGTGGATGACCTACAAACGGGCTTCGGCGTGATTGAGTTGGAACTCCTTATGTCAGTCCCCCTCCCGGTTCTCATTTCTTCCAGGCGCGTGGCGCACGATCCACCCCACCGCTGTAGCCGTGAAGTTCACTGCGTCCGCTGTGAGGCAAGGAAGGGCGGCAAGCCCCGCTGCAGGTGAGATCCCGCAGAATATGGACGACAGATGCGTCGCCCGCTCGACCTTGCCGGCCACTTTCTTGCCGGCGGATTCCCCGGAATTGGATTCCGGGGTCGGTATCGCTTCCGTCGCGTCACCCTCCGGGACGGCAGCACCCGTGACGGGAGTGGCGATCTCGCAACCCTCCGGGGCGCATTCGTTTGCTTTCTCTTCCCCGGCAAGGCAGACTATCGGCGCGAAGAGAATGGTCCCTATGATCAGAATCACGAGTCTTTTCACAAATTGCCTCCTATGATGAAATGGCTGATTTGCCCAAACAAAACCCCTTTTTGAGGGAGAAAGTGAGCTGTTTCGGAAAGGTCCTACGAAAGATACTAACTGTTATGATACTACTTCAGGCTGGAAACTGGAGGCCAAGAGGTTAGGCATTGTTTTTCCAGATTTCGTTGTGGGGGGCTGCCTACTGATATTCTGCTGGGTCATGCACAGCTTCTTATCGGCGCTCCCCACACCGCCATAGACGCGGGACCAACGTGGCGGTGTAAAAAGCTATCTGGGTCGTAGCCGGCCCTGCCGCCTAAGTACCCTATCTCGAAAGTCCGGTGACGTATTATGCCGCACAAACCGACTCCAGAGATGAGTTTGAGAGTTTATGCAACAAGCCTGAGAGGTCCTTTCTAGTGAATTTCCACTCGAAG
>JBEKJU010000113.1:0-24694 GCA_050011095.1 Syntrophorhabdales bacterium | reverse complement strand
GCCGAACGTGCCATACCAGACGAGGTGGCTCGCCAGACGGAAAAGCTCGGCCATCATCACCCGGATCACCTTCGCCTTCCCGGGGACGTCGATAGCCGCCAGCCGCTCTAGGGCCAGCACGTAGGGCAGCTCGTTGAGGACGCCCGCGAGATAATCGATGCGGTCCGTATAGGGGATATAGGTGTGCCACGACTGCCGCTCCGCCATCTTCTCCTGTCCCCGGTGGTGGTAGCCGATGTCGGCCACCGCGTCCACGATCTCCTCGCCGTCCATCTCGAGCATCACGCGGAATACGCCGTGCGTGCCCGCGTGATGCGGTCCGAAGTTGAGGAACATGAAATCCCTGTCCCCCTCGCGGGGTTTTACGGCGAACTCCCCGGGCTTGATCGCGAGGGCATCCTGCTGCCTCTCCTCCTCTGGGTCGGGAAGCTCGAAAGGCCCCATCTCCGTCGCCCTCGCGGGGTGGTCCTTCCTAAGGGGATGGCCCCGCCACAAGGGCGGCGTAAGGATGCGCCTCAGATCGGGATGCGCCTCGAAGACGATACCGAACATGTCCCAGACCTCACGTTCGTACCAGTTGGCGGCGGGCCACAGGCGCACCGCGCTCGGCATGGAGAGGACCCCTTCGGCAAGGGCCACCTTCACCCGGATATCCGCATTGCGTCCGAACGAGAGGAGGTGGTAGACGACCGTGAAGTCGCTTGCGGGCTGGTCCTGCCTGTGGGACCGTGTGCGCTCGTCGATGGCCGTCAGGTCGTAGAGCATGGGGTAGGGTCCATCCACCCCGTTCTTCAGATAGCCTAGCACGTCCACAATTGTGTCGCGGGCCACCCAGACCGTCGGGATGGCGTCTCTCGTCACCTGCTCCGTGATCGACCCCTGCCCGAACCGCTCTTCCAGTTTCTCGACGATGGATCGCAAATTCTCCGCCCCTTAGCCTCGATGCGCCCTGCCCGTCATATCTCGTCGGGGGGCCTCAACAATCCCTGCCCCTTCCTCGCCGCCCGCTTAAGCTCCCTCATGCAGGGCATTTCCGGCCTCACGACCTCTTTCGGACCCGCCACCCAGCTGAGGGGTCTTCGTTCCCCCTTCACCACGTTCTGCAACATCAGGAGACCTTCGAGCAGGGCCTCGGGTCGTGGCGGGCAGCCGGGGACGTAGACGTCTACCGGGAGGAAGCTGTCAAGCCCCTGCACGACGCTGTAGATATCGAACATACCGCCCGAGTTCGCGCAGGAGCCCATGGAAATTACCCACCGGGGCTCCATCATCTGCTCGTAAAGCTGCTTCACGATGGGGGCGATCTTCACGAAGACCGTTCCCGCCATGATGAGCACATCGGCCTCCCTCGGGCTTCCCCGGAGCACCTCCGCGCCGAACCGGGCGACATCGTACCTCGGGGTCACGCTTGCGGCCATTTCGATGTAGCAGCAGGACGTGCCGAAGTTGAGGGGCCAGAGAGAGTTTTTCCGCCCCCAGGCGACGAGGTCCTGCAGCCGGGAAAGAAGAACGCCGGGAAGGGCGGGCGCGCCGCCCCGCGCAATGGATGTCCCCTCCGCGCCGGTCTTTGCGTTGTCTCCCCTTCGAAACCGCATCATGATCCTTGACCGCCCCTTCCCGTCGGCCGGAAGACGGCCCAGTCGAGCGCCCCCATCCTCCAAAGGTAGGCGAGGGCCGCGAGGATGAGGCCCATGAAGGTCGCCATGGCCGCGAATCCCGGCCATCCCGCCTCCTTAAGGGCGACCGCCCATGCGTAGACGAATATGCTCTCCACGTCGAAGATCACGAAGAACATGGCGATCAGGTAATATTTCACGTCGAAATGGATCCATGCCGACCCGGTGGGGGTGATACCCGACTCGTACGGCTGGCCTGTCCCCCTCTCCATGTGGCGCTGTCCGAGCAGGTGCGACGAAACAAGCATGAACGCCGCAAGCAGGAGAACGGCCCCGAAGTATACGGCGAGCGGCCAAAGCGCTGTCTGTCCTGCCTGTGTTTCCACCATGCTTTTCCTTACGTAGAGTAGGATATCCGTGGGAAGCCTAGGATAAGTATTGTTCCCTGGCCCCGGTTTGTCAATGAGAATCCGCCGGTTTGCGTGTTTCCCCGCTGGGAAAACGTGATATGCTGGTATGGTGGGGGCAAAAATGAAGGGACCGCCCATGGGCGCGGGAGGGGAATGGATCGATATCTCCCTGCCGCTCAAAAACGGCATGGTCGTCTATCCCGGTGATCCGCCCGTTGTGATCGAGGGCGAGACGGATGTCGCGAGGGGGGATGCGACGACGCTCTCGCGCATCTCCATGGGCCTGCATTCGGGCACCCACGTCGATGCCCCGCTCCATCTCTTCGAGGGGGGTCTTCCGGTCGACCTGATACCCCTTGGCCGCCTCACCGGCATCGCGCGGGTGATCGCGATACGGGACGAACACTCGATCGGGGTTCACGAGATCGAGCCGCATCTGACCGGCGCGGCCGGCATAATCCTCTTCAAGACACGTAATTCCGCCCTGTGGTCCCTGGGAGGCTTTTCCCCCGGCTACGTCTCCCTTTCGGCGCCGGCGGCCCGCTACCTCGCAAAGAGGGGCGCGGCCGCCGTGGGGATCGACTATCTCTCGATTGACGGCTTCGGCGAGGACAATCTCAGGGCGCACTCGATTTTGCTCGATGCCTCCATACCGATCATCGAGGGGCTCGACCTTTCCCGCGTCGGGCCGGGACTCTAAGAGAGCGTCTGTCTGCCGCTTCTGATCGAGGCCGCGGAGGCGGCCCCGGCGAGGGTCATCGTCCGGCCCCTATCCGGGCGGGATCATGCCCCCGTGAACCGTCAATAGTGCTGATGTCATCCCCCTTGAGGTCTTTTTTCGCCTCCGGTCCTTCCTTTTCATGAAGGGGAGGCTCCACTGGCTCCGCCAGTGGAGGGGGCGACCGGGTACCCGCTTGCGGGTGTCCCAATAGTTGATGCCGCTTCCCTATCGCACAGGAACGAGAGACGCCCTTCCTTTGGCTCGACGAGTGATGCGGGCAGTTGCGGGTCCTTCTCCTCTATGACGCGCCGCAGTACCCGCGCCTTGCCTTTTCCCGTAATCAAAAAGACGACGTTCCTCGCGCCATTGATGACGGGAAGCGTGATGGTGACCCTCGGGGTCGTCACCTTGCCGTGGGGGGCTATCGCTTGGACGGGATGCGTCTTTTCGCGGAGCGCCGGGGAGCCGGGAAAGAGGCTGGCCGTGTGGCCGTCCTCGCCCAGGCCGAGCATGACGAGATCGAACCGGGGCATGGCGCCGCCGGCCCCGAAGAAGGCGACAATCTCCTCCTCGTACTTTTGGGCGGAAATCGCCGGGTCCGCGACAGCGGTATCGATGGGGTGGACATTCTCCGGTGGGGGCAGGACCGCGTCGAGGAGCGTCCGCTTAATCATGCCGAAGTTGCTCTCCCGGTCCGAATAGGGAACGAACCGCTCATCCACGAGAAAGATGTGGATATGAGCCCAGTCGAAGGCGCTGCCGCGACGGGCAAGCTCGACGTAGAGATCGACGGGCGTCCGTCCCCCCGAGAGGGCCACTGCAAAGCGGCCGGCACGCGCGACGGCCTCCTCCGAAATCAGGCGGAACCGCTCGGCCATGTGGCTCGCCAGCCCGGACAACGTCTCGAACACGCGGACTTCCCGTCCCGGCCCGCCGGCTATATCGTCAGCCATGACCTGCCTTCCTGGGCCATGAGCCTCCCGGCCGCGAGCGGTCCCCAGGTACCGGCCCGGTAGTTCGGAAAATCCGTGGGGGGGGAGGTTTCCCACCTCTTATTGATCGGATCGACCACCTCCCACATCTCCTCGATGGTATCTTCCCTGACAAAAAGGGTGAGGTCCCCTTTTATCACGTCGAGCAGGATACGCTCGTAGGCATCGTGGGGCGGCGTTTTGAAGGTCTCCTGATAGCTGAAGTCCATGCGCGCCGAATAGAGCTGATTCGCCGAGTGAGGATACTTGACTAGGAACCGGAGGGCTATCTTCTCGTCCGGTTGGATCGTCAAAAAAAGCACGTTCGGCTCCAGCACGTCGCACGTCCTTCCGAAGAGCCGGAGCGGGAGGTGTTTGAACTGTATGCAAATCTCCGTGACGCGCCTCGGCAGCCTCTTGCCTGTCCTGAGATAGAAGGGGACACCGGCCCATCTCAGATTATCGACAAGGAACTTCCCGGCAAAAAAGCTGGGCGTGGTGGAAGAGGACGAGACGTTCGCCTCCCCGCGATAGCCGGGAACCTCCCTGCCATCGCAAACGCCGGGCCCGTACTGTCCCCGCACCACGAACCGGTCGACATAGGCCTCGTTCATGGGCCGTATGGACCTCACGATCTTTGCCTTCTCGTCCCGTATGAACTCGGGGACAAACCCTATGGGCGCCTCCATCGACATGAGGCAAAGGATTTGCAGGAGGTGGTTTTGCACGATATCGCGCACCACGCCCGCCCTCTCGTAGAATGCGCCCCTGTGCTCGATGCCGATATCCTCCGCCATCGTGATCTGCACGTTGTCCACGTAGCGCCTGTTCCAGACCTCCTCGAAGACCGTGTTGGAGAAGCGAAAGAAAATGATATTGTCGACGGGCTCCTTCGCCAGGTAGTGATCGATGCGGTACACCTGCCGCTCGTCGAAGGCCGAGGTGATGATCCTGTTGAGGCGGGCGGCCGATGGACGATCTTCCCCGAAGGGCTTCTCAATGACGATCTTCGTGTGGTACGCCCCCTTGCACATGCCGTGGGCCTCCATCTTTTTCACGGCGAGCGGCACGACCTGGGGGGGCACCGCCATGTAGCATATCACCTCTCTCGCCCCGTCCGCGGCCGTTGGGCCGACCTGATCGATGCGGCCGCGGAGGTTCTCGAAATCCCCGTCCTCCTCGAACACGCCGGGGGCATAAAAGAGGCGACCCGCGAAGTCGTCCCACTTTTGCGTGTCGAGGGCGTCCCCGTCGCTCCTCTTTACCGCCTCCTCCATGAAGGCGCGGTACCGGGAGTCGTCGAGGTCGAGCCGGTCGAAGGCCAGTATGGAAAAGGATGTCGCACGTCTGGAGGTAGCGGCTGTCTATAATCAGGTCGCCCCGATCATCGAACATATGCCACCCCCCGGCGACCGTGGTCCCTTCGCATCGTCATTGTGACAGATGAGAGGGTCATCATCGTATCAGCGAGTTCCAGTCCTGGGAAAACCGTTCCATCCCCTTGTCCGTCAGGTCGTGCCGTATGTCGTAGTCGCGCCAGTCCTTCGAGAGGTCGATCTCCTCATAGGGGATGGGTTTGAGCCCACGGGGGTTGTACCTGTAGTCGGGACCGGGCAGGCTCAGACCCGCCTCAGCCCATTCCTTCAGGATGGGGAAGGGACATGTAAGGATGTCGGAGCCGAGGCTTACGGCGTACAGCAGGTGATCGATGCTCCTCACGCTCGCGGTGAGGACCTCCACATGACCGTCCCCCTTTCCGAACATCCTGATGATGTTGGCGATGAGATCCATCCCGTTCTCCCCCCTGTCATCGAGCCTCCCGATAAAGGGTGAAACGAATACATCCCCCTTGCGGGCCCCCCTGGTGGCTGCATAGACCGCCGCCGCCTGGGCCTGGGTGAAACAGAGGGTCATGTTGACGCGCAGTCCCTCTTTGATCCCCCTGGAGGCCGCCTCAAGCCCTTCGGCGGAGGTGGGGAACTTGACGTGGCCGTTCGGGATCCATCCGAACATCTCCCTGCCCTGCTCCAGCATTACCCCCGCCTTTGTCACCGAATCCGCATAGACCTCGATGGAAACGGAACCGTGGGGGATCATGGCCGAGATCTTTTGTACCACGTCCCGGTAGTAGGCCATGAGCTCGTCTTTGGAGAACCTGTTGCCCCCCTCGAGGTGCTCACGGATCCCGGGGTTCTTTGAGATGAGGGTCGGATTGGTGGTTTGACCGTCGAGAAATCCCAGGAGGTCTATCGCCTCCCTTGTTTCTTCAGGGTTTCCGCCATCCACAAAGATTCTCGTCCTGAGATGCTCCGGTCTCATATAAGCTCCTTCACTTTTTTGATAATGGCCGCCTGTGAAATCTCCTCGTATTCGATGAGTTGCGCAGGCTTTCCGCTTCTCGGGACCTTCCGCACAGCGAGGGAGTGGACCGGGATAGGGCTATCCGCGAGCGCGCTTCGCATTGCCTCGCCCATGCCCCCCTCCGGATGGTGGTCTTCCACCGTCACGACGGCCGACACGCCCCCGACGGCCTCTTTCAGCATCTTGCCGTCGAGGGGCTTGATGCAGTAGAGGTCGATCACCGTGCAGGCGATCCCTTCCTTTTTCAGTTCCTCGTGCGCGCCGAGCGCCTCGAAGAGGGTGATCCCCGCCGCGACGACGGCAATCCGGTCCCCATCGCTCCTTTTCAGCACCTTGAACCCCCCGATCTCGAATGTCTCCGATGGATCGTAGATCACGGGTGTGGCGCCCCTCGTCGTGCGCAAATAGACGATCCCCCCGTAGCCGGCCGCCAGCTCCACGAGCTTTTCCGTGGAGACCGCATCGGCGGGATAGAGGACGACGCTGCCGGTAATGTTCCGGAACATGGCGATATCCTCAAGACCCATCTGGGACGGACCATCCTCGCCGATGGAGACGCCCGCATGGGAACCCGTAAATGTGATCTTCGCATCCGAGTACCGGCTCATCCTTATCTGATCGAAGGCCCTGGTGAAGAAGGCGGCAAAGGTGGAGACGAAAGGCAATTTTCCCCTTGCATACAGACCCATTGCGGCGCCAACCATGTTCTGCTCCGCGATATACATCTCGAAGTAGCGCTCGGGAAAGGCCTCCTTGAATATGTCGGCATACGTGGAGTTGTTCACCTCTCCGTCGAGGACGACCATGTCGGGAAAGGCGGGATAGAGGCGCTTGAGGGCGTTACCGTAGGCCATCCTCGTCGCCACGGCCTCCCCCTGCTTGTAGGAAGGGCCTGGAACGCTCCGCGCCGACTGCCTCTGCGGCGAAAGAGACGGCGGCCCGGCCATTTTCCCGCGGATCGATCTGTCGAGCGGCTCCATGAGCATTACGGCTTCCCTCACGTCCTCCTCCTTCAGGACCTTTCCGTGCCAGCCGTTCTTGTTTTCCACCGCGGGCACGCCCTTGCCCTTGATCGTGCGGGCAATGATCATTACCGGCTTCTCCCGTGCCTCCAGCGTCTTCTTGAAGGCCGGGATGATCTCGTCGAAATTGTGGCCGTCGATCACAATGGTGTCCCAGCCGAAGGCGGAGACCCTTTTTTCGTAAGATTCCACGTCCCAGCCGTACATGGTCTCTCCCCTCTGGCCGAGGCGGTTTACGTCGATGATACCCACGAGATTGCCCAGCTTGTAGTGTGAGGCGACCGCCAGGGCCTCCCAGTTCGAGCCCTCGGCCATTTCACTGTCGCCGAGGAGCACGTAGGTCCTGTACGGTAACCTGTCGAGATATTGCCCGTTCAGGGCCATACCGACGCCGATGGAGAGACCCTGGCCGAGAGAGCCCGTGGCAGCCTCGACAAAGCGGAAGTGGGGCGTCGGATGACCCTCCAGGGGGCTGCCGAACACGCGGTACTCCATCAGTTCCTCTTCCGTGACCTGGCCCGCGACGGTCCAGAGCGCATAGAGGAGCGGCGAGGCGTGCCCCTTCGACAGGACGAAACGGTCGTTGTTGGGAAGCGTTGGGCGGGCGGGGTCATAGAGGAAAAAACCGCCGAACATCAGGCCCGTCATGAGATCGGCCGCCGAAAGGGAAGACGTGGGATGACCCGAGCCTGCGTTCGTTGTCGAAACGAGAATATAATAGCGGATCAATTTGGCCAGATTCTCAAGATATTCTACTGTCTGCCGGTCCATGCTTCCTCCTCTTTTCCCTCATCTTTCCGCCTTCCCGCACGCCCTTTTCATGGCCGGGATGAACCTGCGCGGTCCACACTGTCGCGCGAATCGACCTTCGGACGCTTATGGATGCGGGAAACGCCCCTGCGCTTTCGGGAATCGACCCATGTTATAAGTTATATAAGTCTCCCTGTCGGCGAACGTCAAGGAACGTCAAGCACGGCGGCTGTCCGGACGCGTTTTCCTTAGGGCTCGGAAGGGCCGAAACGCCACCCGCTACCCTTTTTCCGTACCCCGTAGTATAATGATTACGGGAGAATCTTCCGAGGAGGGGGAAACATGAAACGCTTTCCCGTAATTAGTCTGCTTGTGCTGCTGGGTGTTTCGGTGACCCTGGCTATCCCGTCCTATTCCTGGTCGCACGGTGGATGGGGCGGTGGATGGGGTGCCGGATGGTTCGTGGGCGGACTGGCCCTCGGCACAGCGATCGGCGTTTCCGCGAGGCCCTACTATTACTATCCCGCCCCGGCCTACGCGTACCCCGCCCCGGCCTACGCCTATCCCGCGCCCGTCTACGCGTACCCGCCGCCACCGGACTACGTCTCCCGCCCTGCCCCTGCATATGCCGCACCCGCACCATCGAGCGGCGTCTCTCCCCAGAGGCAGCAGAACACTGCCGGTGTATGGGTTACAGTCCCTGGGCAAGAGATCAATGGGTTATGGGTTCCCGAGCACAAAGCCTGGGTGCCGGACGACTAGAGACCGGCCTTCCTGAGGGATCTTCCGGAACCGGTATCAGGCGTAGTTGGCGATCTCTTCCCCCTTGGTCCTGCTGAGGATATTCGCCGCCTCGGCAACGCGCGCCTCATCGGTTCGTATCCAGAGAAGGACGCCGCCCTCAAGGACGCCATTCGTGTAGAATTCCGCCAATTCCTGGGGCACGTCGAGGGCGAGGAGCATGTTTTTCAGACCCTCCGACGGCCTTTCCCGTGTCGCGGCGCCGGCCGCCATGGAGGCCATCCCGCCCGCGGCATACACAGCACCCGCATCCGGCATGATCACTGGTTTACGCCCTGCCAGGAGGCGGTCGAGCCCGCGCATGACCCCCGTCCCGGGTGAAGCGGTCTTATCCACGTTCATCGTCCTGGAATTGATGTCCATGCCACCACGGCCGGTGAGCTCCTGGACGACCACATTCATCTCGCCCTCATCGAAGTGTCTGTCAATCAACTCCTCGACGGCCTCCCTGGCTTCGCTGTAGCCTTCAAACAGTGCAAAAATCGTTCTCATCGGCTCTACTCCTTTTCCTTAGGGCTCGTCAGAAAATAAATGGGCCATCTGGCTCGTCTTTTTGTCCGCCCGCTTCGTTGCGAAAAGGCCATGTACATCCAGTACATTTGGCCTTTCCGCGGCTCGCCGATCGGCCAAAAATCCTTCGCCATCCGACTCATTTATTTCCTTCCGAGCCCTTAGGCGTGGTAAGTCTGTCTTCTCGGCCGGTGAAAAACTGCGGATGAGTATCGTCGATTCCCTCGCGCTATCTCTTAGTGCCAATAGGGAGGGCGGCCGTAATAATTCATGGAGTAATCACGGAGCGCGTCGTTTGTGGGGTCGAGCAATTCCGATGCGGGCTGCAACAGATTGTGGGCATCCACCACACCCCGCGCGCCCGGCCTCAAGCCGCGCTCCGCCGTGTCCATCTCACGTTCAATATAAGTCTTCCTTTAATGCTGTCAAGCGAAGAGGAGAACGGATGGAACAGATTCTTCGGGGGTGGCGCTCCGTCCTATTTCGGCCGGTCGATATCCGGCACGGGACGGCGGGAGGTGCGGATAAAGGCGGCATAATCGCCGATAATCTCCCGGTGATCGAAGACCAGGTCGTCAGGCAGCGTGTCCAGGGAAAAAACGGCAGCGCCAATCGCATCGTCATCGGCCTTCAGGTCGCCCGTGCCCCCGGCGATATAGACAACACTGATCCCATGACCTCTCGGGTCCCTTGAAGGCTTGCCGTACACATAAAGCAGCTCCCGAAGGGCCACGTCGAGCGAGGTCTCTTCCCTGGCCTCCCTCACCGCCGCCCGCTCAAGGGGCTCGCCCTCGTCCACAAATCCCCCAGGCAGGGCCCAGCCGCGGGGTTCGTTCTTGCGCTCGATAAGCACGATCCCACAGCCGTATTCAATAATGATGTCCACGGCGACAATAGGTGTCTTCGGTCTTGCCATGCCTTTACAAGTATAAGGCTTTGTGCTATGTAATAGCAACCGAAGCGAGAGGGGGCGACCGGGTACCCGCTCGCGGGTGTCCCAAATAATTGCATGGTCACCATTATTGACAGTCATAACCATTGGGGGCCCTCCGTGACCCTCGGCTCTCGCGTCTCCACGGCGGGGCTTCTCGGCCAGATGGAGAAGGCTGGCATCAGACATGCCATCGTTTTCCCTTTCCCCTCTACCGCGATCATGAGCAATTACATCAACATCAACCTTCTCGATGAAACCCGAAGGGTGGAGCAACTGTTCCCCTATTTTTATATCAGGGAAGATTTCCCCCTGATCCCTGAAGCCTATTACGGTGGTAAATGGCACTGGATGAGGGGCATTCAGGATGCGGCGTCAAACTACGAGGTCCTCAAGGACAGGGCACTGCCGGCGTTTATCGAAGCGCTAACGGACATCGGCAAGCCCATCGTTTTCGAGGAGGAGCTTTCCTTCACCGAGCTGTTCGTGGAGATGGCTCCGGACCTACCTCTCATCATTCCCCATCTAGGCCTCCTCGGCGGGAATCCCCTCGATTTTCTCAAGGCGTTCAAGGGCAGGCCGAATATCTATTTCGACACCGCCCTTGGCTCGGAGAGCACGATCCTTCGGTTCGTGGAGGCAATCGGTCCGAAAAGGCTTCTCTTTGGCTCGGATGTTCCCTTCGGCTCCATGGCCGCCGAACTCGCGAAGGTCGTCTCCCAGCCGATCCCGGACCATGATAAAGGGCTTATCCTCGCGCAAAACATCATCAGCCTGGCGAAGCTTCCCGTCTAATTCAGGCCTTTCCTCCCCGCGCGGTCCGCGCCCGGAGCCGTCGAAGCGCCGGGACATCTGATAAACGATTTCGGACCGCGCCTCGAAGATGCGGCGCCTGGGCGATTCACGATCGCCATTTTTATGATTACTATTTAATTGACAAAGCGTTTTCCGCTAAAGTATACTAACTATATAATAATTGTAGGGTAAATAGACGGCCCGCCCGGCCCACAGGGCGAACAGCCGGAGCGCCTTCATGCGAAACATCGGGGCCGTCCCCGACGCATCACCGCAGGCGTGGACATGGTGCGCTGGGAGAGCGGCGAGGAGACGGCATTGATGGGGCGAACGTAAGCGACCCGGCATAAACCAAGGAGGTGGTTATGAGCAGATACGAGGATAACGCCCAGTCCATAGGAAACTCTCCGCTGATCAAACTGAACCGTGTCGTGGGTCCGGAGGCGACCCTTCTCGCCAAGATCGAGGGGAGGAACCCCTCTTACTCGGTGAAGGACCGGATCGGCGCCTCCATGATCTGGGATGGCGAAAAGACGGGACGGCTCAAACCAGGCATGGTGATCATCGAGCCCACCTCGGGCAATACCGGCATCTCCCTAGCCTTCGTAGCCGCCGCCAGGGGCTACAAGCTCCTGCTCACCATGCCGGAGAGCATGAGCATCGAGCGAAGAAAAGTGCTGAAGATCCTGGGGGCGGACCTGATACTGACCGAGGCGCCGAAAGGCATGAAGGGGGCCATCGCGAAGGCTACGGAGGTCGCCGGGAGCGACCCTTCCCGCTACTTCCTGCCCCAGCAGTTCGAAAACCCGGCCAACCCCGCTATCCACGAGACGACGACCGGGCCCGAGATATGGAACGACACGGACGGCAAGCTGGACATCCTGATATCCGGTGTGGGAACGGGCGGAACGATCACCGGGGTAAGCCGGTTCTTCAAGATAACGAAGGGAAGGAAGATCGTATCCGTGGCGGTCGAGCCGACCGAGTCCCCTATCCTTTCCCAGGCGCGCCGTGGCGAGGAACTGAAGCCGGGACCCCACAAGATCCAGGGCATAGGCGCGGGGTTCGTACCGAAGGTGCTGCAGCTCGATCTCGTGGACCGTATAGAGACCGTCACGAGTGATGAGGCCATCGATATGGCCCGCCGGCTGGCCCGTGAAGAGGGTATTCTCTGCGGCATTTCAAGCGGGGCCGCGACGGTTGTGGCGGCGCGCATCGCCAAAGAGCCGGAGAGCAAGGGAAAGACGATAGTGGTGATCCTGCCTTCCGCCGGTGAGCGCTACCTGTCGACGCCCCTTTTCCAGAACCTCTTTCCCGGTCTGGAAACGGCGACGGCCTCCGACGTGGCAATTTAACGCGGAAACAGATGAGGAGCATGGATGTATGAAAGTATCGACAAAGGGGAGGTATGGACTCCGGGCAATGATGGACCTCGCGGCCCATCAGAAGGATGACGTGCCTGTATTTCTTGCCGATATCGCCCGGCGGCAGTCAATATCCGAGAAGTACCTTGAACAGATATTCGCAGCCCTCCGCACGGCTGGGCTCGTAAGCACCGTGAGGGGCAGGAAGGGCGGCTTCCCACCCGCGATATCTGGGGCCTTCTGGGCGGCAAGATCGATGAGGTGCTCTCCGGCTTCACCCTCGAAAAGCTCGTGGTGCTGCAGGAGGAGAAGTCGGGGAGGGAGACATCCATGTACTATATATGACCGCCCGGCACCCCACCGCGTATCATGAAAGGGCCGGCGCGAACCGGCCCTTTTCGCGCATGCGTCCTTCCGCTACCCGAAGCCGAAGGAGAGCGCCAGGTGGTATGCGACGACCCCCCCGAGAAACGAGACCATCAGCATGAAGACAAAGGATGAGATAAACCATCTCCAACTGCCCATCTCCTGCTTCATGACGGCCACGGTGGCCGCGCAGGGGACAAAGAGCATGAGCACCGCCAGAAAGGCAAAGCCGGACGCGCTGCTCATCATCCGCGGCAGCACCTCCCGGAGCCCCTCTTCACCGACGTTGTAAAGAACGGCCAGGGTGGCAATGGAATTCTCCTTGGCGACAAGGCTCGAAACGAGGGCCACCATCTCCCTCCACCCGAGCCCCATGGGTGCGCCTATCGGTACGAGAAGTCTGCCGATCCAGGCTAGGATACTCGTCTCCAGCCGCCCGCCGGGAACGTTCGCGAGGAACCAGATTACCACTGAAGCGGCGAGAATGACGCTGCCCGCGCGTTTGGCGAAGGAGATCATCCTGTTCCAGACGACGAGCGCGATGGTGCGGGGGTCGGGTTTATGGTAAAGGGGAAGCTCCATGATAAAAGGCATGGGCTCGCCCTTCATGAACACCCTGCTGATCACCGCGCCCGTGACGGCGAGGACGATCACATTGACAGCGAGAAGAAGCCAGGAGACAAGGGACGCCCGTGAGCCAAACATGGCCCCGCTCACGAAGGTGAGGACCGCGAGCCGGGCGGTGCAGGGGACGAAGGGCGCGAGGAATATTGTGAGAAGACGCGCCTTCCGCGATTCCACAATGCGCGTCCCGATGACGGACGGCACGTTGCAGCCGAAGCCGAGGCACAGGGGGATGAAACTCTTGCCATGGAGACCGACCACATGCATCAGGCGGTCCATCACGAAGGCGCCCCGCGCCATGTAACCCACGTCCTCGAGGAACGTCAGGCAAACGAAGAATATAAGCAGTATGGGCAGGAAGGTGAGCACCGAACCGGCCCCGCCGATGATGCCGTTCACCACGAGCCCCGTGAGCCAGTGGGGTGTCCCCGCGAGGGCGGTCTCGACGAAACGGGCGCCAAGGCCGAGCAGATACTCCAGCCGGTGCTGGACGGGAAAGCCTATCCTGTAGGTGAGAACGAAGACCAGGGCAAGGATGCCCAGGAGCACGGGGATGCCGAGCACGGGCTGCGTGAGCAGGTGATCGATGCGATCCGTCATGAGGACCTGCCCCCTCCTGAACCGTGATACGGCGATGCGCGTCACCATCTCTATCCAGTCGTACCGGCCTCCCACGACGGCGCGGAGGGCGTCTTCATGCTCGCTGAGGAGGCCCAGGATCTCGTTCCACTTCTCCTCGGGCAAGACGTCCTGGAGCGCCGCCGATACCTCGGGGTCCCCCTCCATGAGCTTTGTCGCGACCCAGCGGTCCGTATAGCACGCAGGGGTATAACCCATGAGAATCTCCATGAGCCGCTCATAGATCGCCTTGTGGTCAAGGGAGACATCGGGCAGGCGCGGGTCGATGTCGATCTTGTGGCGCGACGCGTTGAGTATCAGGGGGACAAGCTCCCTTATGCCCCTGTTCTTTGTCGCGATTATGGAAACAACGGGCAGGCCGAGCGACCGCTGGAGGGCCGCCACATCCACATGGATGCCCTGGTTCTCGGCCACGTCGGTCATATTTACCGCCACCACGATGGGCGCATCAATGAGGAGCAGCTCGGTGAGCAGATAGAGACTCCTCTCGAGGGCGGAGGCGTTCGCCACGAGCACGATCACATCAGGGCGCTCGTTCATGATGAACTCACGGGCCGCCCTCTCCTCCTCGGAGAACGCCGTGAGGCTGTACGTGCCAGGCAGATCGACGATCCGCATCTCCGTCCCGTCCGATACGTGAACCCCTTCCTTTTTTTCGACGGTTTTGCCCGGCCAGTTTCCGACGTGCTGCGAGAGGCCGGTGAGGATGTTGAAAACGGTCGATTTCCCCACGTTCGGCTGCCCTGCAAGGGCGACCAGGACCGATTTCTTCTCTTCTTCGGGGGTAATGCGCGAAACGAATATGCGGGAGGCCTCCAACCTTCCGAGGGCGAGCCGGGTATCGGATGCGAGGACAATCATCGAGCCCCCGCTGTTCGTCAACACCTTCACCGTCGTGCCGGGGACGATACCCATTGACGCGAGCCGGCTGGTCAGGCGCTCGCCGCCCCCTATTGACCTGACCACGCCCTCCTCACCCTCTTTCAGCGTCGTGACCGTCGCTGCGATGTTTTCCATCCGCGTCTTTTCGCTTCCCCTCATTGAGAGATTCAGTTCTGTTTATACCTGTATTAGCCCGAAATGTCAACGCCGCGGCGGCGGCGCAGCTGCGGGAAGGGCAGGGACGAGGGACCCTGCGTGTGCCGGGAGGCGACCGATCGCTATTAGGGCTCGTCAGAAAATAAATGGGCCATCTGGCTCGTCTTTTTGTCCGCCCGCTTCGTTGCGAAAAGGTCATGTACATCCAGTAGATTTGGCCTTTCCGCGCCTCGCCGATCGGCCAAAAATCCTTCGCCATCCGACTCGTTTATTTCCTTCCGAGCCCTTACTGTAAGATGATGGTCCTTTGGCGGGACGGTGGCGCGGTGAGGCCCATGAGAACGAATGGGGGTCGCGCCTTTATTATCGAATGCCGAAAAGGTCAATTACCAATTGACAACGTGAAGAAAAAAACAGTAAAATACGTCAGTTGTGTGTCGATATTTAAGGGGATTGCCCGGCCTGCGGAATACACAATACAAAACAGGAACTGCGGTGCTCGGGCCAGTTTTTTTCACACAGGGGCATCATTTGATGCCTTTTGATTTCTTGGGTTTCCTGATGGGGAGTAAGGTGTGATCGTACGATTTCTTGGTAAGGAATACGCGGTGGAAGACGGGGGCGTCAGCTTCCTCGATTTTCTGAAGGGCGCGGGTATCCCTGTCAGGGAGATAGCCGCGGTGAAGATAGGCGATGATCTGCTCGACCTCTCCACGCCCGTGAGGGAAGGCGAGGCGGAGCCCATCTATATCGATTCGCCGGAAGGGACGGAGATCCTTCGTCACAGCACCGCCCACGTGATGGCGCAGGCGGTGAAGGGGCTCTTTCCGGAGGCGAAGGTCACCATCGGCCCGGCCATAGAGACGGGCTTCTACTACGACTTCGATTACGAGCCGGGATTTTCCGAGGAGGACCTGCCAAGGATAGAGGAAAAAATGCGGGAGATCATCGAGAGGGATATCCCCATCACGCGGCGGGTGATCAGCAAGGAGGAGGCCATCGAGCTATTCCGCGGCCTGGGCGAGCCTTTCAAGGTGGAGCTGATCGGCGGCATCGAGGACGCACAGGTGAGCGTCTACACGCAGGACGGCTTCACGGACTTCTGCCGGGGCCCCCACCTCCCCTCGACGGGGGGGATACGGGCCTTCAAGCTCCTCAGTCTCGCAGGCGCGTACTGGAGGGGCGACGAGCACAACAAGATGCTCACGAGGATTTATGGGTCTGCCTTCGCTACCGCCGAGGCCCTCGACGAATACCTGACATTCCTCGAAGAAGTCAGGAAGAGGGACCACCGGCGGCTGGGCAGGGAGCTTGATCTTTTCAGCATCTCCGACGAGGTCGGCGCGGGCCTCGTCATCTATCATCCGAACGGCGCCCTCCTCCGCTACATCCTCGAAGATTTCGAGAAGAAGGAGCACCTCAAAAGAGGCTACCACTTCGTCATCGGTCCCCAAATCCTCAAGGTGGACCTGTGGAAAAAGTCGGGCCACTATGAGAACTACCGGGAAAACATGTATTTCACGAAAGTGGACGACGTGGAGTACGGGCTGAAGCCGATGAACTGCCTCTCCCACATAATGGTGTATAGATCGGAGATCAGGAGCTACAGGGATCTGCCCCTGCGCTACTTCGAGCTGGGCACCGTAAACCGCCACGAAAAGTCGGGGGTCCTTCACGGCCTTCTCCGGGTGAGGGAATTCACGCAGGACGACGCCCATATCTTCTGCCGCCAGGACCAGCTCCATCAGGAGATCAGCGGCGTCATGACGTTCGTCGAAGACGTGATGAAAATCTTCGGATTCGACTACGAGCTGGAGATCAGCACGAGGCCGGAAAAGTTCATAGGCCGCGAGGAGGACTGGCAAAGGGCGGAGGCCATACTGAAGGCCGTCCTCGACGACCGGTCGATCCCCTATGATATCAACGAGGGCGACGGTGCGTTCTACGGCCCGAAGATAGACGTGAAGCTGAAGGACGCCCTCGGCAGGAAGTGGCAGTGCGCGACCATCCAGGTTGATTTCGCCCTCCCCGAGCGTTTCGATCTCCACTATATGGACAAGGACGGCATGCGCAAAAGACCGGTCATGCTCCACCGGGTGATCCTGGGCGCAATGGAGCGGTTCATCGGCATACTGATCGAGCACTACGCGGGCCGCTTCCCCCTCTGGCTCGCGCCGGTTCAGGCGCTCATCCTCACCATCACGGACGACCAGAACGCCTATGCGGAGGAACTGCGGGACATGCTCGGCCGCGCCGATATCAGGGTGGAGGTGGACGGGAGGAACGAAAAGCTGGGTCTCAAGGTTCGTGAAGGGACGATGAGAAAAATCCCGTACATGATCATATTAGGAAAGAAGGAAGCGGAGACGCGCACCATTTCGATAAGGGGCCTGGACGGTACCGAGATGAAAGGTGTGGCACCGGAGGAGTTCGTCGAGAAAGCAAGGGAAGAAAATACGCACAGGAGGTGAGTTTTATAGGATCTGCCAGAGACGTAAAGGATGTTACGAACATTAACGAAAGGATAAGGGCTAAAGAGGTGAGGGTGATAGATGAAGACGGTTCCATGCTAGGCATCATGTCCACCTACGAGGCCATCAAGATCGCGCGGGAGCGGGAACTCGATCTGGTTGAGGTGTCACCGAAGGCCCAGCCTCCCGTCGTGAGGATCATGGATTATGGGAAGTTCAAGTACCAGACGGCCAAGCGGGCGCAGGAGGCCAAGAAGAAACAGACCATCATCCAGGTGAAGGAGATGAAGCTCGGGCTGAAGATCGAGGGACACGACCTTGAGTTCAAGCTCAAGCATCTGCGGGATTTTCTGGGCGAGGGCGACAGGGTTAAGCTGACGATCATGTTCCGGGGGAGAGAGGTTCTCCACAGGGACAAGGGGGAACAGCTCGCCACGAAAGTCATGGAGGCCCTGAAAGACGTGGGTGACGTGGAACAGAGACCGAAGTTCGACGGAAGAAATATAATCATTGTTTTTGCACCAAAGTGAGGAGGAGGCATGCCGAAGCTGAAGACGCACAGGGGCGTGGCGAAGAGGGTGAAGAAGACCGCAACAGGCAAGATCAAGAGGTCGAGGGCCTTCCATAGCCATCTCCTCTCCTCGAAATCGCCGAAGAGGAAGAGGAACCTCTCAAAGACGGTAATGGTACATCCTGCAAACGAAAAGAACGTGAAAAAGTTAATTCCCTATCTATAAGGTGGCGAAGGAGTTAGAAAAATGCCAAGGGCTAAGAGAGGAACAAAGGCAAGGGCCAGACGAAAAAAGATCCTGAAGGCCGCGAGGGGCATGGTAGGGGCTCGGCGCTCCGTCTACAAAGTCGCCCAGCAGTCCGTCTTCAGGGCGATGCAGCACGCCTTCGCGGGCAGAAAGCAAAGGAAGCGGGATTTCAGGGCCCTGTGGATAACGAGAATCAATGCGGCATGCAGATCGTACGGCATGGCTTACAGCCAGTTCATCCACGGACTGAAGCTGAACAACATCGGATTGGACCGCAAGTCGCTCGCCGACATAGCCGTGAAGGATCCCGCAGGTTTCGGAACCCTTGTTGAGAAGGTCAGGGCTCAGGCAGCCCAATAAGGGGACTGGCTCAAGGTTGGCTCTCCAGTAACAGTCGACACAAGGTGGGGCACGAGGTGGATCTTACAGCGCTGAAGGATCATGTTGCACAGGAACTCGCTTCGATTCGCTCGATGGACGATGTGAGGCGGGTGAGGATCACCCTCCTCGGCAGGAAGGGCCTTTTCTCGGAGTATTATGAGCGGCTGAAGATGCAGGAGTTGGAGGAGAGGCGTATTGCCGGCCGGGAGATCAACGACCTCAAACGTGGGGCCGAGGCAAGGCTGGGTGAGCTTGAGGCGTCATATGCGACGGAGGAGAAGCGAAAAAGGGAACGGGAGTCCTCCATCGACATCACGCTGCCCGGCAAGAGGCCCGTCCTTGGAAGGAAGCATCCCATAACGGTCGTCCTCGACGAGATCATCCGGATCTTTTCCTCCCTGGGCTTCAAGGTGGCCGAGGGGCCCGACATCGAGCTGGATTACTACAATTTCGAGGCCCTCAACATTCCCAAGGACCATCCCGCCCGCGACATGCAGGATACGTTCTATGTCAAACCCGGTGTGGTGCTCCGCACCCACACCTCACCCGTTCAGATACGGACCATGGAGCGCGAATCGCCACCGATACGGGTCATTGTCCCCGGGGCCGTCTACCGGCACGATCAGGACATATCCCACACCCCCATGTTTCACCAGGTTGAAGGCCTGATGGTCGACAGGTCCGTGAGGTTCTCCGACCTCAAGGGCGTGCTGACCATGTTTATCCATGAGATGTTCGGACAAAACGTGCCGGTGCGGTTCAGGCCGAGCTATTTCCCCTTTACCGAGCCGTCGGCTGAGGTGGACATCGGCTGCGTCATTTGCAAGGGCGCGGGCTGCGGCGTATGCAAACGGACAGGGTGGCTCGAAATCCTCGGTTCCGGGACTGTTCATCCCCAGGTCTTCAGGAACGTCGGCTACGACCCGGAAGAGGTCAGCGGGTTCGCCTTCGGCATGGGCGTCGAGAGGATCGCCATGATAAAGTTCGGCATCGACGACATCAAACAGTTCTATTATAACGACGTCCGTTTCCTGTCACAGTTCTGAGGTCGGCATGAGAGTACCCTTTAACTGGCTGAAAGAATTCACCCCTGTATCGGCGAGTGCGCCTGAAGTGGCCGAAGGGCTCACGAACAGGGGTCTCGAGGTTGAGGGCATGGAGGAGATTTCGCCCCTCTTCACTGGTGTCTGCGTGGGCGAGATCGTGGAGATCGCACGACACCCGTCCGCGGAAAAACTCTCCCTGTGCCGGGTCGAGGTGGCCGGCGAAGTCCTTCCCATCGTCTGTGGCGCGCCCAATATCGGAAAGGGGCAGAAGGTGCCTGTCGCAATGCCGGGGGGGCGCCTCGCGGACGGCACCGTGATCGAGAAAAGACGGCTCAGGGGGATGGAGTCTTCGGGCATGCTCTGCTCGGAAAGAGAACTCGGGCTCTCGGATGACCATAGCGGCATCTTCGTCCTCCCCGCCGAACTCAGGACAGGCGAACCCCTCGACCTGGCGCTGGAAATCCCCGATTACGTGCTCGATGTCAATGTGCCGCCCAATAGGGGTGACTGCCAGTCGATCCTCGGCATTGCCAGGGAAGTGGCGAGCATATTCCACCTTTCGATTACCCTCCCCTCCTTCACCCTGGACGAAAAGGCGGACCTGGATGACATGATCCGCCTCGCGGTGCGCGATGCCGATGCGTGCCCGCGATACGTCCTCCGGATGATCCGGGGCATCTCGATCGTCCGGGCCCCCTTCTGGATGAGAAGCAGGATCACGAAGGCCGGCATGAGGCCCATAAATTCCATCGTTGACGTCACGAATTATGTCATGTTAGAGTTGGGCCAGCCGCTTCACGCCTTTGACTACGCGAGGATTCGCTCGCAGATTATCGAGGCGAGGGTGGCAGGGGAGAAGGCCGTGTTCCGCACGCTCGACGGTTCTGACAGGATGGTTGAGAAGGGCGACATACTCATTTGCGACGGTGCCGGTCCCGTTGCCATCGCCGGCGTGATGGGAGGAGAAAACTCGGAGATAAGCGCGGACACGAGCGATGTGGCCCTGGAAAGCGCCTTCTTCAATCCCCTCCTCATCAGGCGGACGGCGAGGCGGCTCGACCTGCGGTCAGAGGCATCGGCGCGGTTCGAGAAGGGCATCGATATCGAGGGTGTCGATTACGCGGCCAGAAGGGCCATCGAGCTGATGCAGCGTACATCGGGCGGAGAGGTCCTCCGGGGATCGGTTGAGGTGTACGAGCGGATGAAACCCCGATCGATCGGCCTGGGCCTCGCGCGGACGCAGGAGATCATCGGAACGACCCTCTCGCGCGAGCAGGTCGTCCTGGGCCTGGATTCACTTGGCATCCACCCGACAGAAACAGAAGGGGACGCCATGACGTTCTCCATACCCTCGTTTCGCCACGACCTGAACGAATACTGTGACCTTATCGAGGAGGTGGCCCGCATAATCGGCTACGACGCGGTTCCCGCATCGCGCCCGGTGAGTTCGCTTCTTTCCGTGTCGCCCGCAAAGAGGGACTCGGTCATCGACTCCGCCAAAGAGTACCTCACCGCGTGCGGATTCTTCGAGGTCATCAATTACGGGTTCTTCAACAGCGCCAACATAGAGAAGTTCGGCCTCGATGCCGATGACAGCGGGTCCGACGAGCGCGCGTCCTGTGTGCCCATACTCAACCCCATTTCAAAAGAGCTGGGCGTCATGCGGACCTTTCTTGCAGCCGGCGTCCTCGAAAACATCGCTTACAACAGCAACAGGGGCACCAAGAACCTGAGGATCTTCGAGATCGGGAAGGTATTCTTCGGATCGGACGCTTCCGTATTACCCCGCGAATCGATGCACCTGTGCTGCGCCATCTCCGGAAGGGAGAGGGAGTACTTCTGGAGGGACCCGTCCAGGGAGTTCGATTTCTTCGATTTGAAGGGCGTGCTGGAGGACCTCTTCGACCGGTTCAATCTCCCGCTCCGGCTGGAGAAGACGGACGCGCCCTTCCTCGAGCCGGCGGAATCCGCGGACCTCGTTGTGGACGGTGCAAAAGTCGGATGGATGGGGGCCCTTCGGGACAGCGTGAGGGGCGCCTACGACGTCACCGACAGGGCATGGTGCGCCGAATTGGACCTGGATGTGATCACCGGGAAGGGGACCGGGGAGAGGACATACAGGCCCATACCCCGTTACCCGGCCGTCATTCGCGATTTCTCTTTCTACGTGGACGATTCGATTCCGGTAGGCGAACTGGTTGAGAGGATCAGGAATGTTTCACCTCTGATAGTCTCGGTCGGGATTTTCGACATCTTTAAGAAGGAGGAAAGAAGCATATCTTTCCGCGTTGTTTTTCAATCCTACGAGGATACGCTGACAGACGAAAGTGTAAATAGTCTCCAGCAGATCATCATTGACGGACTTACCAGGACCGAAGGGATAACGCTGAGAAGGTAGGGAGGGTATATGACGAAGCAGGAAATAGTGACAACCGTATACGAAAAGCTCGGCTTTTCTAAAAGGGAATCGTCCGATATTGTCGAGCATTTTTTCAAGCTCGTGAAGGAACGCCTGGCCCAGGGAGAAAATGTCAAGATCTCCGGGCTGGGAAATTTCGTGGTGAAGGACAAGAAGGCGCGAAAGGGGCGGAATCCCCAGACGGGCGAAGAGATCGAGATCGCCCCGCGGAGGGTGCTCAGCTTCAGGCTGAGTCAGGTTTTGAAAGATGAAATAAACGACAATCATCATAACGGAACATGATCCCGAATATCCCTGAAAGGGTATTCTACAGAATAAAAGAGGTTTGTACCCTCACCGGCCTCAGGCCTCACATACTGCGGTACTGGGAACAGGAATTCCGGGATATAAAGCCGGTAAAAAGCTCCAAGGGACAAAGGCTGTACAGGAAGAAGGACCTGGATGCTATTTTCGCCATCAAGAAGCTTCTTTACGAAAAACGGTTCACCATCGATTAATATATATAATTTAATAGCTGATAGATATCTTAAAAATACTAGAAAAAGGACACCGGACATGAATACTACCGTGTTGCATTAAAAGTCAAATCGCGGCGGCGACGAGGAGCCGACGCAGGCGTACATGTTAGTACGTCAAGGAGAGCGACGAGGAGACAACGAAGATGTGGCGAAGAAGGCGACTCGGTATAAGAGATTGTTGATTCTTGTTTTCCTCCTGTGCACCCTTGTCTCATGCGGCACTGGTCCCATCTTCATTGCAAAGAATGAAAATGAGGGCATAAAGGGCTCCTATCAGGACCCCCAGCTTTCCGAGTTGTCCGCAAGGTATCAGCAGAACTTAAAGGGTATATATAAGCGATACCGTTCGGCCGGTATTGACGTTTACCCTAACGGCATCGGTTTTACGGCCATTTCTGACAACGAAGGCAGGAAACACTGCTATCTCCTCGTCCAGGTGAGGCCGCGGGACATCAGTTTCGGCGAGGCCGAGTCAAAGCCCAAGGAAAGATTCTCCGAGGTGTTCAATCACCACTTCGAGGACAACCTACGTTATCTCAAGGCTACTGATCTCGACATGGAGGGGGTCGACGGTCTCGCCTTCGGCGTCTTCTGGCCCGTCCGCGACTACTCACGGTGTAATCAGTACGGGGGATTTCTGGAATATACGCTCATCTATTTCCACAAGGAAGATTTCATCGATCTGACCCAGAAAACCATGACCCTGCCGGAGGCCGTGAACAATGCGGAAGTCGTCATCAGTCTTAACCGCAAACCGCCCCGGACGGTGAAAGTAACCGAGGTGGAGTAGATTTCTTTTATAAGATAGCCTGATCGCGGCCGGGCGAGTTGCGGGAAGAGGTGCGGCGCCTTCCGGACGCCCGGCCGAACGCCGCCCTTAGGGCTCGTCATAAAATAAATGGGCCATCTGGCTCATTTATTTCCTTCCGAGCCCTCATTTCGCGAACAGCCTTCCCACCAACTCCCACAAGCTGCCGCCGGGAAAGGGTGCCGGCACAAACGCCAGGACAAAGATGACGAGCATGAAAAGGGCCAGGAGCCTGCGCTTGCCATCGAGGGGGGTTGCGCCGTCGAGGGGTCGGGGGTGCTTTATGCCAAACACCAGAAGCAGTATCATGAGGACCACCCACCCAGCGCTATAGAAAACCGAGAGGAGCAGGAGGACGGGCATGAGCGCCCGAAACACCCACTTGCTCCTCTCGCCGAAGACCGCATAGACGATGTGGCCCCCGTCAAGCTGACCTATGGGCAGGAGGTTCAGGGCGGTCACGAACAGTCCGACCCAGGCGGCGTATCCCACGGGGTGGAGCAGCAGTTCGTAATGCGGCGGAAGATCCCTCACGATGAGCCCTTCCAGGAGCTTGAAGAGCAGGGGATCGCCAAGCTCCAGGAAGGGAGAGCCGGAACTGCTCATCTTCACCGCCGTCGACAGCCTTATGCCGATATAGGCAGCCGGCAACGAAAGTAGGAACCCGCAGAGCGGACCGGCGGCCCCTATGTCGAAGAGGGACCGCTTGTCGAGAATTACCCCCCTCATCCTGATGACAGCCCCGAAGGTGCCGAAGGGTGAGTAGGGAAAAGGGATGAAATAGGGCAGCGAGGAAGGGACGTTGTAATGCCTGCTCGTGAGGTAGTGGCCCATCTCGTGGGACAGAAGTATCGTCATGATCGAGACGCTGTATAAAGCCCCTCCCACCATATAGGTAGAGAGGACCGTGAGCAGAAACAGGAGGAGGTGCAGGAGGGAGCGCTTCAGCTTTTATACCCCGAGAATGCCCGCTTCGAAATTTGTCCGGTCGTGTCTGGTGCCCTTTTTCACCTTGCCGTCAAAACGGGCAAGCATATCGAGAAAAGATAGAAGCCCTTCCCTTGAGTATTTCCGGCTCGTCCTGAAGAGATTGTACGCATAGAAGGGCTTCTGGAAGGCGAGGTACTGTCTCTTTTCATGCGGCAAAGGATCAAGGTCTTCCTTGAGTTTGACGAAGACCTTGGAGAAACCGCGAAAATCGGACACGTCCCTGAATTGCCCTTCCCCGTCCTTCGCTTGGAGGAGAAGCCGTATATGGCGGGCCATGAAGCCGTGTATGGCGAGTATATTCATCCCCTGGGACAGAAGCGCCTCGAGGATCATTACGACCTCTTTCCTGTTCTTTCTCGCTATCGCCTCCGAGAGGGCGATGAA
>JBEKJU010000112.1:0-10212 GCA_050011095.1 Syntrophorhabdales bacterium | reverse complement strand
GTTACCGACTCCTTGCGTTTATCTCACTGAAAATGGAGCTGAGCTGGAGGACAACAAAGGTAGGAAAGGTACGGCCCAATTTACCGCTCTACAAACTCACACAAAAGGCTTGACACTACCATTGACGGTTCCACTTCACAATTACTTCACAGTGCACCGGGCGGGGGCAGCACCGGTGAACATCGGACCCACCCACGCCCGTGAAGGGGACCACTTTGGCCGTTTCTTGTCGAGCCATCTACAGCGATATACATCATATCCCTATGGCTCCCTGAAGAATGCCTCCGTTTGCCTCTCTCCCATACGCTTAGAAAGTTCCTTGGCTTCAGCAAGGTGCCTTATAAGGCTCTCGGTCTCCTCTTTCGTTAAGCAGAGTTTGCCATACTCCATAGCCGATAGGTACTTTTGCCCGACCATTATTAAGGGGCCATGGTCGCCCGTTGGGTTAGGTTTACATTCATTGCACCAAAAATAGAGTGATGGGCTAGGAGGGGCGAGGGAAAACCTCGTTGCTGTCTTAGCATGACAGCAACAGCACCTACGGGTAAACGGTTTGGAATCGAAAACTTCGATCAGACGGCGAACCTCTCTTCTGAGTGCGGCCAGTGGGCCACTCGCATCTTCTTTCCTGAGTATCCAAATGATGAACTGCGGCTCTTTCAAGATACCTATTTCGATGGACCTGCCCCTGTACATGCCGAAATGATGCTCCATCCTTGCCTCCAAATGATATTAATGCTGACATACATCTAAGTGTATTATAGGTAATAACTATGAATCGCCGACTAATCAAGGGGCTTAATCTGCCCAGACATGCCATCTGGTTGAGGTAAAGAAAGAGAGTATCGGACGGAACCGGCCAGAATCACTTATCTACAATACGTATCAGGCAAGTCGAACCCACCCTATCAGGCTACGCCTCGACCTGACCCTGATTAATGCACCCACGAGGGTCTATTTCTCTCCAAACGGAGGGGCGACTCAGGCCATTGTCAGGGAGATAGATAATGCGACCTTGGAAGTCCTCGTTCAAGCCTACTTGCTCAATTCGGCACCGATTGCCAAAGCCCTCGTCAATGTCCATAAACGGGGAGTGTCGGTAGAGGCTATTCTGGACAAGAGCAGGGAAGCCCCTAAATACACCGGGGCCACCTTCCTCGCCAACAACAAAATCCCCACCTATATCGATGCTGAGCACGTCATCGCCCACAACAAGGTCATGATTATCGACAAGCAGACGGTCATCACGGGCAGTTTCAACTTTACGAAGGCGGCGGAGGAGAAGAACGCAGAGAACCTTCTGATTATCAGGTCGGAGGTACTCGCCAGCTACTACCTGGAGAACTGGCAGAAACACCGGGAGCATTCGAAGAGGTATGGGGGGAAGTACTGATCGGCAGGCCATGACCGTCTGCATGTCTCTCGGTCCGGTGGCTTTCTTCATAAAAAAGGTCTCGTTTATGATACGCTGATCCCATGTGCGGACGGTTTGTCCAGATAACGCCCATTCCGAAGCTCGTCAAACGATTCAAGATAAAGCGTCTCGCCCCTATCGACAAGGGACCGAGCTACAATGTCGCCCCTACCCAGCAGATCCTTATCGTCAACAATGAGGGAGAGAGGCAACTGATTCAGGCCCGATGGGGCCTGGTTCCTTCATGGGCGAAAGAACCCTCGATAGGTAGCCATATGATCAACGCCCGCGCCGAGACAATCGCGGAAAAGCCCGCATTCCGCCATGAGCTCAAGACACAGCGCTGCCTAATCATCGCCGACGGCTTCTTTGAATGGACAATACGAATCAAATGACAAGAAGAAAATGCTGATTACAGACGATTACAGCAGTGGGGCAGGATGTCTGTTCTGTCTCGCTGTAACTGAGGGAGGCGTGAGGTTGGTGCAAATCCTGCAGACTACGGTGGAGGCGATGCGAGAAGGGTAGAGAAGACTGCTGCCATTTCGGGAGACAGACGCGTAAGGTCGAGTGCCGCGACCAGCTCTTCCCTCCTCCCCGCAGTATTCTTTATGGGCATGAAGAGACCGCTCGCGCGTGCCACAAGCCCGTTCGACGGGTCTTCTATCTCCCCGGAGGCGAGAAAGAGACGAGGGCGTCGCTCTTTTACGCCTGCCCTCACCCGATAGACGGTTTCACAGTGCATGGGCTTGAGGAACTCAACCTCCAGCTTCCTGGTCGCCGTTATCTGCCGCACGCCTACCGTGACGGCCCACCACATGACCTCGTCAAAAATGCCCGACACGATGCCGCCGTGCACCACGTTCTCGTAACCGTGGAATGATGCTCCCACCGAAAGCTCTGTTACGACCATGCCGTATTCGTAGCGCAGCTTGAGCTTCAGACCGAAAGGGTGCTCCGGTCCGCAGAAGATGCAGTCACGGTAAGTGGGAAGATCGCTCATCAGTTCTCCATACAGGGGGAGGCACGATATGGGTAAGGGTCCGGTCGTTTTCGAGCCCATCCCGTTGCCTCATCAGGCCCCTTTTGCCCTTCTGCCTCTCCTCTTTCGTGCCGGTTCTGTAGACAGAAGTCTTCCTACCACGATATCGTAAACGTTTCGCCGAGTTCTTCTTTTTGCCGGCAGCCATTTATTTATCTGCTCATCACTCATTCCCTGCTTCTTCATGGATTTTTTCAGACCCGCGACCCAGCGATTGACAGAGGCTTCGTCAGCTTCGAGCATCCGGGCCATCTCCCCCGTCTCTTTCTTTTTCCAGTTATCGAGTAATATCTGGAGCTGTTCCTCTGTGACATCGGTTTTACGTCTGGCCATATTCACCTCTTCATCTTGTTAGGCTGAGAGAGCATCCTGGATGATGGGCCTGCGAAGCTTGATGGTGAGGTCTTGCAGAGACCCGGGACAGGACCTGGAGAACACGCGCTGGCAGGACAGGGACTGGACCCTGTGTTATAATAGTGGCAAGGAGACCATGAAGGAGAAAAACGCTTCATGTTCCTGCAACGATATGCCGGTGACGGGCACGGCGACGGAGTTGTGCCTCGGTCACGTATGGCTCTTCGAGAGCCTGGAACCCAAGGATATACAGGCCCTGATAGGGGCGGCGGTGAGGAAGGTTTATTCGCCCGGCCAGGCAATTTTCCTCCAGGCCGATCCTACCGACCGGATGTTCCTGCTGAAGGCAGGGCGGGTGAGGCTAAACAAACTCCTTGAGGACGGCACCGAGTTTACTCTCGATATCAGAAAGGCGGGTGATTTCCTCGGCGAAAACATGCTGAGCGAAGAGGGGACCTACCCCGTGGCGGCGTGGTGCATGGAAGAGACCCTCACCTGTGGTTTTACGAAAGAGAGATTCGAGCGCCTGGTCCTGGACCATCCCCGCATCGGACTCCAGGTGATGAAGAACCTGAGTAAGCGTATCTCCTCTCTGACGGGCCGGATAGAGAGCATGCCCCTTACCCACCTGGGGGCCCGCCTCTACCAGGTGCTCCTCCACCTGGCCCTGGAGCACGGCGTGAAGAGCGAGGACGGGTTCGTCATAGAGTTCCCCCTGACTCATGAGGACCTCGCGTTTCTCGTGGGCGCCCATCGGGTGAGCGTCACCAGGGCACTGAAGGAGCTGAAGAAAGCGGGAAGCGTTGTTCAACAGAAGCGGCACCTGCTCGTCAGGAATGCCTGATTCGAAACCGAAGATACCTTGAAGGAGGAGCCCTATGAGAGACGTGGTCCATACATCACGCATCAGTATCGTGAGGGAGAAAGGCCCTACGAGAAAAGCCGTCATCGAGGGGTTCAGCGAGCCGGTCTACTACGGCGTTCACAGTGGTATCAAACGGTTCTACGGCGTCGACGTTGAAAAAGAGTATCCTGCGACCCTCGATCATATGATCGCGGCGACAGCGGGCTGAATGATGGGAACTCTGGCCGCGGTGCTGGCCGGAAAAGGCATCAAGACGCCCGAGAATCTTTACCGGGCGGAAGTCGAGGGCGATATCGAGAATGTGAACGGTGTGCTCAAGATCACACAGATCCGTGTCGACTACCACTTGACCGCGGTACAGGAAAAGGCGGAGGACGCCCGGGAAGCCTTCGCCTCATATATCGCCTCGTGCCCCGCTGCTCAAAGTGTGATCGGTTGCATCGACATCAAGGACAATCTCGTCTTTCACGGGAAGTAGCGCCCCCGTCGTTCGCTGTGGCAGCACCGGTCACGAAAGGCTGCTTACGCTCTTCGTCGGGTGATCAAGGAGCTCCGAAAGGAGTTCACGAAAGATGGCAAGATCGATCTTTCTGGTCTCCACAGGCACCTGGACCAGGTCGAAAAACGATAGCGTCTCTTCGTCGGTAAGGGGCTCAATCCCGGCGTCAACGATAAGTATGCGTTCATATCTTCCCAGGTTGATGCGCACGTCGACCTCATTCCACCCCAGGGCATCCATGATGGCCGGCCACGCGCGCACCCATCCAGGCGTCATGATCATCGTCTTTGTATCTTTGATCTCCGGCGCATCTTTACCGAGAAGCGATTCGATGCAGTTCTTCACCGGAAAAGCCGCCACCCCGTGCTTTTCGAGAAAGGAGCTTATCTCCGGATGACAACCCTGCCCGTAGAGAAGGGACACTTTTCGTTCCGAAGGCTTCGCCTTGTCTATGGCCTCACCGAGTGCCTCTTCCAAACGAGGCAGACTGGCGTGCAGTCCGGCTTCGAGCCATACTATCTCAATGTCCGCATTATCGGGGAGCGATTGGCGAAGCTCCTTTTCCAAAACCTTGCAGGCAATCAACACATCCATCGACAAATTCTCCTCTTACAGACCCGCCCCGGGCAAAATGGTATCTGCAACCTGCCCGGCGCCGGTCTTATATGGACTTCTCCCAGTCCTGTCCAAAGTCTGCAAAGGGCCTGATCTCCTGAACTGCGAAGGTGATTGCCGCGTGCATCATATTCGCCGCGCCCTCCCCGGCCTTTGCCCTTAGTTGGGCCTTGAGGGAGTCAAGCTTCTCACCCGAGGTCTGGCACTCCGTCATCTTGAGATAGACTCTGACCCCCTTCCATTCGGGCGGAGTCGGCCCCGGCTCCATTATCATGAAGACTGCGTTCGGATTTTCCTGGAGGTAGGCGAGGGTCCGGTTCTTGCCGCAACCCATGAAAATTGTCTTTTCATCAAGCATCTGGGCCGACCCGAAGTAGGCGACATCAACCTTTCCGTCCCTGCTTGCCGTGGCAAGTGCCCCCAACCGCGGCATCTTGTTGAAGTATTCTTTCAGATCCTTGGACATAGGTCCTCCCGAGGGTGACAGATTTCTGGTATCCCGAACCAGATATCTAGAGTTTAAGTGCAGGGGCAAACATTGTCTGTAGCCGTCGCTACAATAGGGGATTTTTTTGAAATCTCTTGCATTTGTTTCATCCGGTAATGTTGGATCTCCGCGATGTCACTTTAACTTGACAATTCCCTGTAGCTTGGCTGCAGGGAGGTTCATTGTAGGTGTATAAAAGTACGTATAGCTTCCTGAAGTCATCGATAAGGGCGCGATTTATCCGATCCAACATTGCATTCGCAAATCCTGTTTGCCTTCTTCTGACCGTATACCGATTTGGTAGATTCTTGCCTGCTTGCAACTCTATTCACTCCAGCCACCCCAGTCGATGGAAGATGGTGATTCTTCGAACCAACTGATCGGGTAATGAGTCATGCCGGGCAGGAGGCGGCTCCAGATCATAGCCACCAAGGCGAGCGTCATTATCCCAAGACCGACTGGTTGCCAAAAACAAAAGAATCCGGCATGCTCATGAATCATAATAAGGGAGTTAGCTGGTGGGTGTACGGTCTTTGTGACCAGCATGAAAGTGAGCGTGAGAACCACCGAGAGCACGTAAACCCAATGGGCATCACCGAGGCATTGGAAACAAAGCATGCCAATAAAAGCACTACCCAAATGCCCACAAAATAAGGCTCGCGGCTGAGCTGCAGCGGCGTGAATGAACCCAAACAGAAACACAGTGGAGCCACCAAGCGAGGCAAGCAAGAAAGGTGATTTGAGCATTCCAACGAGTCACAGCGCAAGGCCAACACCCGTTGCTGCACCAACCGCACACTAAATCAAACGTGCGATGTTCCGGAGCTTCCTTTCACCCGATTTTGGTTGCTTATCTCGACCCATGTGCCATCAGGTAATTTCCTTATCGATTGTCAACAATAAGCGTGCCGGGAGAAACATTACGAGGCGCGCAGCAGGGATGACATTTCCCTTGAAAAAGAAAATAAATCCGCTCCTCCAGCTCGCGATCCTCCGTCAGGCTGTCCCGATTGCCGCCGCCTTTCGCGATGATAAGGTCGGCATCCATGAGGAGACGCCGGACTTCGGCAGAGACAAGGTGGAGCCTTGTTCCGGGAAAGGCCGCGGGAATGCCATTCTCGATGACCGGCGCCACGGCAAGTAATCCGACCGACTTCGCTTCCACCATCGTTGCATCATTCAGGATTGGCCGGCTTCGTACTACCACCGAGACCTCTTGCGTATAGGTCTCCCTGAGAACCTCAAGAAAAAGCCTGTCAAAAACGATTTCCCCACAATTATCGAGGAGATACACTATCCTCGTCGCCTCCTGCAGCCTCTTCCTCAAACCTTCGGCACCCTCCTCAGTCAAGACCCAATTTCCGGTGGGGTCGCCCTGGAATGCGCCGGCTGATCGATCGCGGTGAACATCGACTATGGCATCCATGGAATTCCCTGCAATGGCAAATTTAAGGGCCGCCAGGAAAGGGTCTGCGCTTTTCCTCACCCGGTCAGCCGCAGCACCGTAAACATCGAGGGCTTTCCGGTTCTGCTCGGCCTTTACCTCCCTCAGCGGATCCTCGTCCTTCGTGATACGCACCATCCTCTCCCAGATCCACTGAACGATCTCCGGGGACGTGATGTTCCATTCCTCACCCCTGAGCGGGGGTAGACCTGCGATCCCGCTCATGAATGCCTTAATAGCGCTCTCTTCCTTCATGGAGAGGCGCGCAATGTCGAGGGACATCTTGAGGATGCACGGAATGCAGTCGGACCAAATAAACATGATTCTCCTCTTCGATCACGGTCTTCTTTTCACGAAGGGATACGCGGCGAAACCGGCCGGGGACGGCGAAAGGGGTACGAATCCCGGTCGGCATCGCTGCAAATTCCCTACTTATATTCGTAAAAACCCCTGCCCGTCTACCTCCGCAACCATCCGGTGGTCACCATCTTTTTCCGGCAGTTTTCCTTTTTCAACCGGGCCGCGAGCCTCTTTTCTATGCCCTTCAGGCCCTTTTCAAGCGTGCTCGGCACTGTGTTTACCGCGATGACACCTTTAGCCGTCCGCAAAACCTACAGGGCCGTGCGGATGACCGATCACCCAGAGAGGCCGTGCCACGTGATGCGCCTCAATCTCAACCTTTTCCGGTCTTTTCAGGAGGCGTGTCCCGCAGCACCTGCTTGCCGTAACCCATAAGATCGTCACCCCACAGAATAAGTCGATCTAAGGCTCGTGTGCGCTTTAACGCGCCGCGCACAAGCGCATGCATCGTCCCCGGAAGCTTGTTATAGGGACATACGCGAATGCAGTTGGTGCAGCCTGTGGTGCCGCTTTTGTGCCACCAAAGCAAACATTTCTCCGAATGTACGGGCCATTTGAGCATGCCGGGATTTGTGGAGATATCAGTTTGCCCGTCGGTGCGCTTTCCTCGTGGGATGGCACCGCCCGGACACTGCTGGGCGCATTTGCCGCATGTTTCGCAGAAATGCTGCACCCCGAGGTCCACGGGTTCATCGGGCTCCAGAGGCAAATCGGTAAAGACCTTGCACAGGCGAACCCTCGGGCCGTAACGTTCTGTAATGAGTTGCCCGTTTCTACCCATCTCACCGAGCCCTGCATCCACGGCCATAGGGATGGTGAGCCCCGTCTCATTGCCGCTTGGTATCGCACCGTACCCCAGTAACCTGATAAATTCTGCAAGCATCGTGGCTGTGAATCCCATTTTGGAATAACCGAGATCTATGGCAGGTGTGACGGCGGGCGAGCGTTGAATGTCGAGGTACTCCATCTCGATCGCGATTGCGATTACGTAGCGGTATCCTGCTGGTAGCTCAATCGGGTCCCCGACCTTCACCCCTTCCGCAAGTTTCACATTGTGGTCACCCCAGGAAGCGTAGAGCCAGAGCGGGTTAAGCTCGGCAATACCCACAAGGCCGGCGCCGAACCACCTGCCTACGCTCTTTATCTTTTGTGACATTCGGGCTGGATCGCTCACCTCCATCTTCTTTGCCGCTAGGGACCAACGTCGCGGAAAGGCACTCCTGCCGTACACCATTTTCCTGGCAAGTGTGTCGATGGCCCTTCCTGCCAGATTCATGGCATAGTCCTCGCGAAGAAAACCGGGCTGGCCCTTCGGGAGAACCGTCTCTATCCCATGTTTAAGGGCATCGTCAGGGCCGATGATCTCGCCCCGATCGGCCCTTGAATAGCCGGTGTTACGTTCGTCGAAGCGTTCGAGCCTCCCGGTTATGAATTTTTTGTATGTTGGTTCCATCTGAGACTTGCCCATCTTCTCTCTCCCGTCAGGCCCTCGAAATAATCTGGACGACCCCCTGATTTCCATCTATGCGTATGATATCGCCATCCTTGATGGAGCCGGTCGCCACCCATGTTCCCACCACGGCAGGGATACCGTACTCTCTCGCCGTGATGGCCGCATGGGTCAGCATGCCGCCGCTGTCTGTGACCACCCCTTTGATCTTGGGAAAAAGAGGCGTCCATGCCGGTGACGTGAAAGGACATACCAATATATCACCCATCTTCAATTTGGGAAGGCCATCATGGTGTAAGACGACCCGGGCCGGCCCTTCTACGACGCCCGGTGCCCCAGGAAACCCCTTGATGGTAAGCCCCATGTCGATGGTTTCTCCAGCTATTTCCTTCTTTGCTTTTTCGAGGACAAAACCGGTCAAACCAAACACTTTAATAGCAATGGGATCTTCCACCTTATCAGGAAGGACGCCAACGAAAGGAGGTCCCTTTTTCAGGGCCGCTTCGCTGCTTTCCTTTTTTCTGTGGGTTACAAGCGGACGAAGCAAATAGGAGTACGCATAAGTCGCGACCTCGGCGGCTTCTTCCAGGCTTTCCAACGGCTCAACCAGTTCCTCGAGGGTCAGGTGAAAGACATCTTCAGGGTTCTCCAGTATGCCCAGCCGGGTAAACCGCGCCCCTGCTTCCATTGCGGCGTATCTCAAGCCGCTGAAGTTCACTTGCTCAAGGTAAAACCAGTGGTCCTCGTTATACTGATATGCCTTCTGCCAGACGGCAAGACTTTTGTCGAGCACTGCGGCGTCTTCCGGTTTTAGCGTTTTCCTGAACCGCTCGACAGCCGCCTCTCTCTTGACGATGGCTTCCTGAAAATCTGCCTCAAAATCCCATCCGTTCTTCATTTTAGGAAGCATGGACCGGATATTCTCGACCACCGGTACCGGGTCCTCATACCACGTGGGGAAGTTTACGTCCAGAATTGCGGCGGTGAGCCGGTGCCCGAACTCACCCAGATACTCGTAAAGCTCCTTCCACCACTCCTGTCCGTCAGGAGTCTGTTTTATTTTCTCGATGGCTGTTTTCGTGGGGTCCGTGCTCTCCAGTAACATTCTCACGTTATCCCGCGCCAGGGCGGACTTGCACAGCCTGAACTGCCCGCGGTCAGTGGCAAGCCGCATGGTTTCGAAGCTGGTGAGCATCTGAGTGAAATCCTTTTCCTCCATCCCGTGCTCTTTGGCGAACTGTTCCCCTCCCATGTAGACGGCGTTCACTACATACATGCCTATGAAGTGCAGATACCAACACCGTAGGTTGATCTTTGCGCACTTTCGCAACTGATCTGCCAAGTCTCCGTGGGAAAGTCTCCGAAGGTCAATGGTTACGTTTGGAAGGGTGAGGGTTTTCCCTTCCTTCATCACCCACTCATAGAACTGATCAAGATTGGCGACGTTCTTTTCGATGAACGGGCCAAACTGCTTTGCTCGGGCCTCAATCTCCTGGGGATCTGTTATGCCCACGAAACCCAGGTAAACACGCCCCTTATGGGTCTTTATTACGGCTCCCCGACTTGGAGGAAGCTTTGCCTCCTCTGCGGAAAGGGCGTAACCCCACATATGGCCGCGATGCACGGTGCTCATCCCGAGTGCGGAGATCGGATATGGATTGTGCATATCATCCCTGAACCAG
>JBEKJU010000111.1:0-10215 GCA_050011095.1 Syntrophorhabdales bacterium | reverse complement strand
GACGGTCATCCTGCCGTCGATCTCCCTTCGGCCCAAATCGAGGTCGCCCGAGCCGGTGATAAGCATGGAGGGGCTGTCTATGAGGAAGTCATCCGTATGAAAGACGCCGTCTTTTCCCTGGAAGGATGCGCTGAGCCTCCGGTAGACGAGGCCCTCGCGCGTCAGATCGACCTGTCCCCGAAAGAGGTCGTACACGTTCGTGAGCGCCAGGATCTTGGAGAGGACGTTCCACCTCCTGAGCACCCCGTTGCCGCTGGAAATACTCACCGTGCCGCTCGCGCTCCCCGCGAGGGCGTGACTGTCCCTCCCGGTAAATACGAGGTCCGCCGAGAGCGACCCCGTCCCCTCGAAGATGTCCTGCTTGCCGCCGAAGAGCGCGAGGACCTCCTGGGCGGTCACGTCGCGGAGCTGCCCTGTCATGCTCACGACGGGAGGGGACGCGAGATGCGTGTTCCCCCGAAAAATAAGCTCGCCCTTGCCCATCCGCAGACGGCCCTGCGTCACCGTCACGGTCCGGTCCCCGACCGTGCCCGAGAGCACGCATTCGTGGCCGACCATGCGCCGGATTTGAAGCGCCTTTGACGTGAGTCGGAACACCCCCGTCGTTCTTGCCATGAGGCTTCGTGCGTCGATCACCGGCACGGTGAACCTCTTTCCGTATTGGCCCGCGAAATCGGCGGGGTCGAAATTATCCATATCGACGGCGAGCGCAAACACAGGGGCATCGAGCCCCTTGACCTCGAGACGTCCGTGAATGACGCGGCTCGTCCCCGAGCGCAGACCCCCAAGGTCGATGACGAACCTCTCTTTCTCGAAGCTGCATGCAAGGTCGATATCGGTGAGTGGACGCCTTAGCGCGGGAGGGTGAAGCACGCCCCTTTGAAGGGTGAGATAACCCCTTATCGCGGGAAGCCTGACGACGGGATAGGGCAGATCGTCGATGCGGAGGTCGGCCTTAAGGCCCCCCTCTGCCTCGCCGCGGTCAAAAAAAAAGAGCCCCGATGCCCTCTTGAGGTCGGGGGCATCGAGGATGAGGTGCACGTCGCGCGCCCTCCCCTTCCCGATCCAGGCGCTGAGGGCGCCCTTCAAGGGCCCAAGGGTGCAAGAAAGCCTGTCGATCCGGATATCGCCGCCCCTCTCTCGCGTGAGCGATACGAGGGCCGTACTCTCTATCCCGCTTTCCTTCTTCATAATATGGGGGATCTCGAGGGAGAGGTCCGTCATCGCGAGACGGCCCTCCAGGCGTAGCGCGCCTTTCTCCAGGCCCACCTCGCCCTCTACGCCGACAGGCCCCTTCATGGTATACCGGGAGGCGAAAAGTTGCCTTATCTGCTCCCCGTCGGCCACCCCCGAGACGCGCAGGTCGGCCCGGTCCATTCCCGCGCTCCCCCGCACGACGAGCCGCGTCCCTGCCTCGCCCACAACGAGGGGGGCAAACGTCACGGCACCGTCCTTGAACGTATAGCCCCCCGATGCGCCGACGGCGATGCGGTTCCAGACGAACCGGCCGTCATGCACGATGCCTGCCCCTTTGACCGTGAAGCCCCGGTCCTTCCTGCCGGATAGCTCCATATCCCCCTCGGTCGTCCCGGAGACGACCTCCAGTCCAACCGTCGGCGCGAGGCGGGAGAGGTCCCGGAGCGCCACGGAAAACCGGCCGCTAACGCGCACGTCCCGATCAAGCTTAAGAGGGACGAGACCCGAGACTTCCGAGACCCGTCCTTCTCCGTATCCGGCCTCAAAGCCGGAAAGGGCGAGGGCGTTGCCGTCAAGCCGCAGGGAGCCGCTCACGTCATGGAAGGCGATTGCGCCGCTGCCCACTTCAACGCGCCGCACGTCGATCCGGGCCGTAAGGGGGCTTCCCCTCTGGAAGACGAAACGGTCGATGCGCATGTCCCCCTTTTTGACAAAAAAAAGGGGACCCCAGTCCCCTTCCGACAGGAGGGCGGGGTTTAAGTAGTCCAGCAGGTCGGGAATGGCGAGAAAGCCGGTTTTTAGCTCCAGGAAAACGAGTTTTCGCTGGGCGGACGAAAATTTCATGTCGAGGGGGGTGTCGTGAAAGGAGAGGCCCGTCAGGGTCACGTCCGTCATGACGCCTGCCCTTTCGAGATGGATGCGGCAGACGTTCCCCAGGGAGACGAGGCGCCTGGTCAGGAATTTTTCCATGAGGGAGAAGTAGGGCGCCTCCACGCGGCCGTCCATGATGAGCCGCCCGCTCCGGTACGTGAAGGTGCCGCGCGAGTCGGCCAGACCTTCATAGTCCTTAAAGACGCGCGCCATATTCACCCCGAAGAGACGGTACTCCCCCTTGATGTCCGACCGTCTCTCCCCGAAATATCCCCCGCCTTTGGTCTTGAGGTCGCCCCACCCCTCGACCCCGCCGTCTATCGTGAATTCGAGCTGGCCGCCAGTGTTGAAATTCTTGACCCTCATCTCGCGGAGGACATAGGTCCTCCCGCCATAATCGACCGTGCCCCTCCGGATCTCCGCGAGTTCGACGGGTACCGGGAAAAACGCCAGGTGGCCGCTTTCCTTTCCGATCTTTACGCGGAAGTCGGAAATCGTGAAATACTTGATATAGAGGCCCTTCGCAGGCTCAAGGCGAAGCTCGGCCGTGCCCACCGTGCCCTCGACCCTGCCTTTCATCCGCACCCCGGAGAGCTTCACGACGAGGAGGCGGCCCTTTAGGGTCACACTCGATTGCGATGCGTCCACGGTTCCCCCTATGGCCTTGCTCAGCAGGTGGGACGCCACCATGGGCAGGGTGTACCAGGCCGCGATCATCGTGCCGCAGACGACGGCAAGCACTATCAGTAATATGACAAGGGCCTTTTTCATCAGGGTGTTCGTGCAAGGGCGAAAAGGAGGACGTTCCGTGGTTTTGCCCTCAAAAGCGTCTTTGAGGCCTCCCGCGCGGTCGCGCCCGTCGTGTAGAGGTCATCGACGAGAAGGAGGCGTCTGTCTTTCAGACGGCCGCCACCTTCGAGCGAAAATGCGCCCCGTATGTTGCCTTTCCTTTCCTTCTTCGAGAGCGTGTACTGGTCCCCGGTCTCTCTCGCCTTCCGGAGCGTCCCGTGGTCGAGGGGCTTCCCCGTAAGGCGCGATATCTCCTCGGCGATAATAAAGGACTGGTTGAAACCCCGCTCCTTCAGCCTCTTTTCCGTGACGGGAAGGGGGATCACGACGTCGAAGGCGCAGGCGACAGATGCAATCCTTTCGTGGACCATGCGGACGAGGGCCCTCCCGACGTCTTTCCTGCCCTCGAACTTGAAGGCGTGAATCGCCTCCCTGAGGGCGCCTTCGAAGGAAAAGCCGTAAAACCCCCGCTCGAAGGGGGGACGGTGGATCGTGCACTCGCCGCATGGGGCATCGCTTTCCGTCCACCTCCCGCACACGGGGCAGACGGCCGGGCCATCGAGGGCGATGAAAGACCGCGTGCACTCGCCGCAGAGGAGGTTCCCCTCCCTGCCGCATCCCCCGCAATACGTCGGATAGACGAGTTCGAGGACGGGTTTCAGGAGCCGCCCATACCAAGTCGCCTTCGAAGCCAGCACCCTCGCCTTCGGCGGGGTACCCGGGCGGCTGTGATGCGCCGACGCAGGGTCTCTTTTCGCCTCCGGTCCTTCCTTTTCATGAGGGGGAGGCTCCGGCGGCTTTGCGGACGGAGGGGGCGACGCTAGCCCCGGTAATTGTACGCCGAGGAGCGCTTTGATGCGACAACGGAGATGGGACAAATAACTCCGTTGAGGGGGGTGGCTCCGGCCGCTTTGCGGACGGAGGGGGCGCTGAGCCCCAGTAATTGCAGGCGACTTGGTATTACGCGCCGTACTTATCAAGCTTCATCCCATAGGCCAGGGCGAGCGTCATCAAGTCCTTCCCTGGGATCGTCCCGACGCTGCCTTTCAGACAATTCTTTTCGTGAAAGGGGATGCCGTCCCTTTCACCCGTATCAGCTACGATGAGAAGGGGCACGGGGTGCCAGCTATGGCCCTTCAAGGGGCAGGGGGTCGAATGGTCGCCCGTGATGACGAGCACCTTCGGCTTGAGCGCGGCGATGTCTGCGACGATCGCATCGACAAGCTCTATAGCCCTCGTCTTCGCGAAGAAATCGCCGTCTTCCCCCGCCACATCCGTCTCCTTCACGTGCAGGAAGAAGAACTGATACTTATCAAAATGCTCCCTCAGGATCGAGACCATGTCGCCATAGTTTTGGGGCTCCTTCTCCACCTTCATGCCAAGGACCTTCGCGAGTCCCCGGTACATGGGATAGGTGGTGATGGCGAGGGATTCCATCCTGAATTTTTCGGGAAAAGGGGGTATGTCAGGCTTCTTGGAGAACCCCCTGAGAAGAATCCCGTTCGCCGCGGGCTCCTCCTTGAGGAGTTCCATCACGCTCTTCATGAAGGCGGTGGCGACCTGGGCGATGTGCCCTGCCTGGGCGCCCAACGGGCGCGGCCACATGATAGGCTTACCCTCCTTGTGGGGGTCCGCATCCTCCAGTTGGTCGGACAGGTCCTCACCCCTCAGAATGATGCCGAACCTGTGCGAGACGCCCGGCCTGATGATGACCCGGACGCCATCGACAGACGGGATCGACTGACTGATCCGCTCGCAGAGCCGTTCCGTCACGGAGGTATCGATCCTCCCTGCCCTCCGGTCGATCACGATGCCGTCCCTTATGGTGCAGAAATTCCCCCTCGCGGCTACGTCGTTCGATTCGAGGTCCATATTGAGGCCGAGGACCTCGAGAATGCCCCTGCCTATCCCGTAGCGGGCGGGGTCGTAGCCGAAAAGACTCAAATGACCCGGACCGCTGCCAGGCGTGATGCCGAGCCCTACGGGGATTGTGCGGCCGAGCACGCCCTTCTCCACGGCGAGGCGGTCGATATTCGGTTTCCTCGCGGCCTCCAGGGGGGTGAGGTAGGAATGGGCCGGATTGGGTATGTCCCCGAGCCCGTCAAGTACAAGAAAGATAATCGTGCTGGCCGTCCGAACAATAAGATCGTCTATCATGACGCCTCCCAGCTCTCCTGCTCATAGAGGACCCGGAGCGTCTCAGCGTCCTGCTGAAAAAGGCCCTCCTGCCTGACATCTATCGTGTTCCAGTTAGAACAGGTCTCACAGAAATCGGCCCATTCCTCTTTGACGCCCTGGCACTTCCCGCAATAAAGGGGCATATAGACCTGGTCCGAGGCAAAGGCCTTCGTGAATTCCCGCGCCGCGTCCTCGAACTTGCCCCGGTGGATATAGGCTTCCGCCATCGCCCGGTGAAGGCCCCTGAATTCCTTCTCTTCCGCAAGGAGCGTCTTCAAAAGGTCGATCGCCTCGTCGATCATTTCGAGCTTCAGGCAGAGTCGCGCGTATAGGAACATGAGGAGCTGGTTTCTCGGCGTCACCTCGAGGAGCCTACGGTAGATCTTCAATATAACGCCCGGCTCCCCCCTGCCGATGTAGAGGTCCTCCATCTGCCTGAGGAAGATCACGTGGCCCGTCTTCGCGAAGCCCCGGCCGTAAACCCTGCCCGCGTCGTTCAGCCTGCCCATCTTCTTGTAGACCTCGGCCGAGAGGATATAGGCGGGGATGAAGCCCTTGTTGTCGTTCGTCATCTCCCGGAGGTCCTTCAGGATCTGCTCGTATTGCCTCTCATCCTGTTTCTTGAAGCGCTCCTTTACATTCTCGTACTGAAGCCCGACGAGTCTCTGGTTCTCCCCGTCCGTCTTCACCTGCTTTCGCACCTTGACCTCTATCTCCAGCGCCTGTTCCCACGCCTTCCTTGCGATATAGAGGTCCCTCAGGGCGGCCAGGGCCAGCAGGTTCGATTCGCTGATCCTCAATATGTCCAACAGATCGCGCTCCATGCCGTCCGTGTCCTTCACGCCGCGGTGGATCTTCACCTTTTCGAAGAGTATGGCCTCCCTTTTGCCGAAGGTCCTTTCGCCGAGGTCGAGGACCTCGACCGCCCTTGCCGGCTCCCCCCGCGCCGCATACATATCGGCGAGGATCAGATAGGGCTCCTGCGCGTCGGGGGCGGACCTGATGGCGCGGTTGGCGTAGTCGACCGCCTTTTCCGGCTCGCCCTTCATCTCGAAGAGCCTGGCCTTCTCGGACAGCTCGACGGCCTCATTCTTCTTTTTCTCCTTCCTTTCGCTCCGCCACCTCGCAAGCCCCCTCCGGGCATCGGTGAAAAAGCTCACCAGGAGGGAGATGACCACGCCCAGAAGAAAAGAGGCGGCGATGTAATTCGTCACCGTCGTCTCCCGCAGGGCCCTTCCGAAGCCGACCTCGAGCCTCACGCTGTTGTCCGCGTTCAGGAAGGAAAGTATCACGTAGGCGCTGAAAAGCAGGAGAAAGAGAAGCAATGATATCTTGTACTTCATCGAGTCATATCCCCTTCTCTTCGAACATCCTCTTACAGGTAATACAGTAGCGCGCCACCGGGTTTGCCTCAAGTCGCTTCTCGGCGATCGGCTCGTCGCATTCCTCGCATATCCCGTAAGTCCCGTTCGCGATCTTGTCGAGGGCGGAGTCGATCTCCTTCACCATGGTCCTGTCGTTGTCGCTCAGGCTCATTAGGATGTCCGCGTTATATGCGTTGCTCGCGGCGTCCGCCATGTCCTGGATGCCGTCCGTGCCGAGTGTATACGAATCCTCTTTCAGCTTTTTTGACTTGTTCAGAATTGCCTCTCGCTGCTTCAGCAATTTCTTCCTGAAATACTCAAGCGTTTCCTTATCCATTTGACACCCCGCGCTCTTGATTTCCGTCTTCAGTCCACGGCGTATTTCTTCGCCTCTATCCAGAGGCTCTCCAGGTCGTAAAGCTCCCTCAGCGGCTCAAGAAACACGTGGACCACCACGTCTCCGTAATCTATGATAATCCACCGTCCCTCGTCATAGCCTTCCTTCGAGAGCGGCGAAACTCCTTTTTCCTTCATGTCGTGCTCTACGGCGCCCGCTATCGTCAACACGTGCCGCTCGCTCGTGCCGCTGGCAAGCACGAAGAAATCCGCGATCTCCGTAAGCCCCGAAAGGTCGAGCATTACCACGTCCCCGGCCTTCTTCGAAAGCGCCAGCCGTCCGCATTCACCCGCTTTGTCGCGCGTTTCCACTAATCCCTGTACAATCCTTTCTTTGTAATATATCTCTCGACGGAATAGGGGACGAGATATTTTATCGATCTTCCCATGCTCGCAAGCTCCCTTATCCGCGTCGACGATATGGCGAGCTGCGTGATATCGTGGAAATGGATCCTCCTCCCCGATGCGTGCTCCCAGGTCGAGGCGTCGAGCTGCCTCGTCCGGCCCAGCAGGCTCTCGGGAAGTCCCTGGGCCCTGCTGCCCGGCCTCACCATCACCACGAAGTCGGTGTAGGAGAACAGCTGCTCGTGCTCCTTCCACATGCCGATGTCCGAGAAGGCGTCCACCCCCACGAGGAAGGATATCTCCCCGAACCTGCGGCGGAAATATTTCACCGTGTCGATCGAGTAGGAGACGCCCTGTCTCCTTGCCTCGACCGTGGACGTCCGAAAAAAGGCATTGCCCCGCAACGCCATTTCGAGCATCCGCACCCTGTCGTCGACGGCGGCGCCCCTCGCCGGCACCTTGAGCGGCTGGACCCGCGCGGGGACGAAGTATATCCTCTCCAGGGAGAGGTCTTCCCGCACCTCCTCCGCGATCCGCAAATGGCCCATATGAACAGGGTCGAAGGTCCCCCCGAACACCCCTACGCGCATCAGCTCCTCTGCTGCCCGTCACCAAAGGCGATGAACTTCGTCACCGTAAGCTCCTCCAGCCCCATGGGGCCGAAGGCATGGAGTCTCGTCGTGCTGATGCCCATCTCCGCGCCGAGCCCCAGCTGGAAGCCGTCGTTCAACCTCGTGGACGCGTTGACGAGGACGAGGGAAGAGTTGACCTCCCTCACGAACCGCCACGCATTGTCGTAATTCGTGGTGATAATGGCGTCCGTATGCTGGGAGCCGTATGTCCGTATGTGGGCTATCGCCTCGTCGATGCCGGCCACGACCCTGACGGAGACGACGAGGTCGAGGTATTCCTCGTACCAGTCCCGGTCGCTTGCCGCCTCAAGACCCGGAACAATCGTCCTCGTCACGTCGCAGCCCTTCACGAGGACGCCCGCCTCGTGGAGCGCCCTTACCATGACCGGCAGGAAGCGGGGGGCAATGGCCTCGTGGACGAGGAGGGTTTCCATGGCGTTGCAGGTGGCGGGCTTCTGGACCTTCGCGTTCAGGCAGATCTTCCGCGCCATCTCCCCGTCCGCCCATTCATCGACGTAAACCGCGCAGACCCCCTTGTAGTGCTTGAGGACGGGAATCCTCGAATGCTCGGCGACACTCCGGATAAGCGCTTCTCCTCCCCTCGGGATAACAAGGTCAATATAATCACTGAGCGTCAAAAGTTCATAGAGAAAGGCCCGGTCGCCCGTCTCGATGAGCTGGGCCACCCCGGACGGCACGCCGGCGCGGTCAAGGGCCTCGCCCATGAGGCTATAAAGCGCCCTGTTCGAGTGGAGGGCCTCGTGTCCCCCTTTCAGGATGACGACGTTTCCGCTCTTCAGGCAGAGGGCGAAGGCATCGATGGTCACGTTCGGCCGGGATTCGTAAATTATGGCGATGACGCCGATGGGGATGCGCATCCTGCCGACAAGGAGGCCGCTCGGCCGCTTCCACGTCTTCACGATCTCCCCGACGGGATCTGGAAGCTGAGCCACGTCCCTTAGGCCCGCGGCCATCTCCTCGACGACCTTGGCATCGACCCTGAGCCTCTCGATAAGGCTCGCCGGCAGACGCTCGTCCTTCGCCTTTTCGATATCCCTTTTATTCTCCTCGAAAAGGAACCCCTGCCGCTCGCGGAGCAAATCCGCGAGGTGCGCGAGGACCTCGTTCTTCTTCTCCGTCGTCAGGTGGGCCGCGATGTCGGCCGCCCCCTTCGCGATGCCCGCAACCTCTTCTGCGCTCATAGGACCACCATGTTATCCCTGTGGATTACCTCTTCCGTATATTTATAGCCGAGCTGCCGCTCTATCTCAATACTTTTCGAACCCTTTATCTTGCTGATGTCGGACGACGAGTAGTTGACGATGCCCCGGGCAATGACGCGTTCCGCCTCGTCGGTCACCTCGACGCACTCCCCCCTGGAAAAGTCGCCCTCCACCTTCACGATCCCTGAAGGGAGGAGGCTCTTCCCGCTGTGGAGGAGGGCATGCCGGGCGCCAGGGTCGATCCCGAGTCTCCCCTTGGCCTTGAAGGCGAAGGCGATCCAGCACTTCTTCCTCGTCAGGCGCTTCCGGGCGACGAAGAGTGTGCCGATTTCCTCGCCTTCGATAACCCGCCCGACCACGTCCTTCACGTCGCCCCTCACTACCCTCGTCGGTATCCCGTAATTACCCGCCTTTTTGGCCGCCTCTATCTTGCTCGCCATGCCGCCCACGCTCTTTTCGCTCGTCGTCCCGCGGGCGAGAGCGCATATGCGCTCGTCGATCTTGTTGACCGTCCTTATCATCCGGGCGCCGGGGTGGCGCTTCGGGTCCTTCTCGTAAAGGCCCTCGACGTCGCAGAGGAGCACCAGAAGGTCGGCGCTCGTGATCTGCGCGATCAGGGCCGAAAGATTGTCGTTGTCCCCGAACATGATCTCCTTGAACGAAAGCGTGTCGTTCTCGTTGATGACGGGCACCGTGCCCATGGCCAGGAGGGTGTCGATGGTGTTCATGAGGTTGATGCACCTGCTCCTCGACTTCGTATCCTCGTGGGTCAGGAGTATCTGGCTCGCCAGGAGGCCGACCTCAGCGAAGGCGTCCATGTACATGCGCATGAGGACGATCTGCCCCACCGACGCGAGCGCCTGCTTCCGGGCCATTTCCCTGGGCTTTCTTTTCAGGCCCATCGCCTCCATGCCGCAGGCGATCGCGCCGCTCGACACGACGATCACGCTCACGGACCTGTCATGCGCGGCCTTTATCTGGCGGGCAAAGTCCTTCGCCATGGCGCTGCTGATCCTGTGGTCCCCGTCGAGGAGAACCGACGTGCCTATCTTGAGAACCACCCTGCGAACATTACCCATCTGCGGGACCTCCGCCCATTTCCCGTATCCGGTCCTTCAGCGCGTCGGTCCCCGTGCCGACCTCGGCGCTCACAGCGATCACCGCCTCTTTCCGGCCGCGGAAAAAGGCCTCCTCCTCTTCGAGTGCCAACGGGTCCGTGAT
>JBEKJU010000110.1:0-10226 GCA_050011095.1 Syntrophorhabdales bacterium | reverse complement strand
TGTTGTAGGGAAAAGAGCAGCCGATCTCATCCCGAAAGTCCATCGCGGCCAAATCGCTGGCCCTGACTTTCCGGAAGAGGAAATAGCAAATCTGTTCCTAGGTGAGGGGCCAATAGTCCGCGTAGGCCTTGCAGATAACCTCGACAAGCTTTTCGGGGCATTGACTTATCAGATTCTTCATGTTTTTCTCCTTTTTGTTTTAGGTGAATGGCTGATTCGCTCGATGTTCCTGACCGGAGGACCCCTCGAGGCGGCGGGCAATGGCGACTGCGCCGTCCTTCGTCTCTCTATTTCTTTGGCGCACACGGGGAAACGCTCACTATGATCTTGAGCCAGCCGATCTTTCTCTTTTCGAATACGGAAGGGTAGACATCGAAGGACTCGATCAGGAGGGGCGTGAGAAACAGCTTGAAAAAGAATCTCTTCGTCGTGATTTGATGGAGCATACCGTAGTAGTCGGAGGGGAGGTTGCCCGAGAGCATCCCGTGCTCGCGTAAGGTCCCGGCGATCCTCTTCAGGGCGAGGGGCTTATTCTGTGAGCTGACGAACGCCGGGTCGACGACGTTCTTTGACTTGGCGTATGCCAGGGCCTTGTTGTAGAGAAAGTCGGGCGTCGCGTAGACGACGCTCTTGAATGTGAAGATCTGGCAGGCGCTGCCGCGCATGATGTTTATCTCCGGCTCCAGGAGGCCGAAGAACTCCTTCGGGACGAACCACTTCTCCCATGATTGCCAGGCCCGCTCCGAATGTATCCGCATCTCTTCCTCCCTTGCCAGGGCGTCCGCCTTTCTGAGATATTCCAGCAACAGATTCTCCTGGTCTTCGCCCGCGATCGGGGCAAAATGAAAAACGGGCCAAAAGGCCCGTTATTGCTTGAAAATATTGGTGGAGCTGAAGGGGATCGAACCCTCGGCCTCATGACTGCCAGTCATGCTCGGGCCAAAATAAGCCAGCTTGCGGGGGGTTGGAAATACCGTGAATACGTAGGACTGGCAAGGAAATATGGGCTTTTAAAGTCTATATATGTTTGTGCATGATGAGGGGTGTTTTCAGATGTCTTTACTACAATTTTATGACAGTCGCACGCATGGACCGCGCTGAGGATGATTGTCCGAAAGAAATCTCTCCGCATCCCTGGTCATGCTCCGAATCGACATGCGGGAAAGCCCGGGGGCTACGGCGATATCAACCGAGGTTGTCGAAATGCTGGGAAATCGGATAGACAGGTAGACGAGAAGACGCGGCGGGCCTGCCGTTGCCATATGAAGCCCTTACCCGGCTCCGATCAGGAGCTTTTCATCTCCGGGGGGTGGCGCACCCCCTCACGAAAGGAAGGAACGACATAGGGCTCCCTATGAACCGTCATGCCATGGCGCGCCTCATGGCCATGTCGAAGAGCACCCTTTCTCTGGCCTTCTCGAGGCCAAGGGCCTTTCTCTTCTTGTCGATGTGAGCGATCATGAGGTGTGCTGCCTTCTCGGGATCAGCCTCGAATGCCCACATGCCCTTATACATTTCCTCATGTTCCTCGAAGAGGTGTTTCGTCACGGCCTCGCTCCCGAAGGTAGGCCACGTGGTGCCGAAAACGGTATAGACACCGGATGCGACGAAGTACTGGCCTATGGCAAGCGCTTTCTCACTCATCCATTCGGGTGCGGCTCCTGCGGCGGGGAGGTCACTGATGTCGTCGCCAAGGCCACCTTCCTTCACCATGGCAGTCGCCGCGATGAGGATCCGGGAGTTGTCGATACAGGCGCCCATATGGAGCACGGGTGGAATACCGACCGTTTCGCAGACCTCGGCGAGGCCCAGGCCTGCATAGGCTTTTGCCGCCTCCGGCGTCAAGAGGCCGGCCTTACCGCACGCCATGGCCGCACAACCGGTGGTCAATACCACCACATCGTTCTTGATCAATTCCCTGACCATCGCGAGATGGGCCGCATCATGGGGCGTCCTCGCGTTGTTACAGCCGACGACGCCTGCGACACCTCGTATGCGACCATTGATGATGTTGTCGTTGAGCGGTTTATAACTCGCTCTGAACATTCCGCCAAGGAGGTAGTTGATCGTCTCGTGGCTGAAGCCTACGACCCCGTCCTGGCTGTGGTGGGGAATATAGACGTTGTGACGCCTGTTCGGGTAGTTCTCTATGGCCATCCGCAGAATCTTCTTGGCCGTGTCAAGGCCCGTTTCGGGATGGAATTCCATGTGTAGGGCGCCCTCTATCTTGGCCCTGTCCGAGGTGGTGATGAGCTTGGTATGGTAGCACTCCGACACGTCTTTGAGGCCCTGCATTTCACACTGGACATCGACCGTCATGAGATCGACCGCACCGGTCACCATGGCCAGCTCCTGCTGGAGAAAGTTGCCTGCGCAGGGGATACCGTGGCGCATGAGCACTTCGTTGGCTGAACAGCACATGCCAGCCAAGTTGATGCCCTTGGCGCCGACTTTCTCTGCCGCCTTCTTGATTTCCGGGTCCTTGCTCGCCGTTACCAGCAGTTCCGGGAGGAGCGGTTCGTGGCCGTGGACGATCACATTCACCTGGTCTTCTTTAAGGACGCCGAGGTTGAAGGTGCCTAGCACGGGGACGGGCGTGCCGAACATGATGTCTTGAAGCTCGGTGGATATCATGGAGCCGCCCCATCCGTCGGCGAGGGCACAGCGGGTCGCCTGGAGCATGAGGTGCCTGTAATCCTGGTCGACACCCATGTGGGTCCGGTGCATGATCTCCACGACCTCCCGGTCGATACCCCTGGGAACAACGCCGAGCTTGCGCCAAATCTCCTGTCTCTTGAGAGGAGCCTTTTTTATGTAGACGAGCTCCCCCTTCTGCTTTCCGAATTCGGCGAGGGCCTTCTCCCCGATCTCGACGGCGATCTCCTCGACCGAGCGCCCCTCGGTGGGTACACCGAAGTCGAGGGCCACCTCAAGGAGCTTGATCTCATCCTTGATGGCAAATCCCTGGGCTTCACCCCTGGCTGCCTTCTGGAAGGTCTCCACCACTTCACGGGCATGGTCCGAGTGCGAAGCCGTACCTGCCGCGATCTTCCGGGCAAAATTCCTCGCCACCACCGTGTCGATGGTTGCGCCGCACACGCCTACCCTTTCCTTTTCCTCGCCGCCCTTCTTGGACCGCGGCATTCTGCACGGCCCCATGGCGCATATCTTACAGCAGCTCTCCTCAACGCCTATGGGACATGGTTTTATCGTATCAGCACGGAAAAAAGCGGTGCTTATGTTCTCCTTCTCCGCCTTGTCGAGAAGCTCGACAGTTGCCGGATCAACACTTCTTAATTTTGCGTCTGACATGGTCTCCCCCCTTTTTACGATCGGTTACGCATCCCCTTGGTGGAGAGGATTGTTTCGCCCCTCGATGCATTCCCTGCACACCCCGTAGAAACACCCTTGAACCGAATGCACGTGGTGGCCCTGGAGCTCAACTGCGCGATTATGTCTGCAGGCGAACTCCGTATCGATCACCCTCCCGCACGCGACACAGAAGAAATGGCAGTGCTCGTCCACCTTATACTCGTACCGCCATGCCCCGTCCGGCGCCATTATCATGGTAACGAGGTCCTTCTCCGAGAGCGCGGTCAAGGTATTGTACACGGTCATCCGGGAAAGACTCGGCATCTCCGGGACCAGCGATTCATAGACCTGCTTCGCGCTCGGGTGATCCATGCGCTCCCTCAGAAAAACGAGTATCTTCATCCTCTGGTGGGACATCCTCATTCCCTTGAGCCGCAATATATGTTGTACTGATTCCAATATTATGTACTGTATTGCATTATTATGGTTTGTCAAGAGGCGCACCGAGAAACGCGGGCCATCCGAGAAAGCCTCCATGCCGGGGAAGGACGCAGGGTGAGCCCTCGACATGTGACATATATCCCTCATGAATAGCGACACCCTGAACCTTCTCCTGAGCGGCGGGAGGGTCTTCCCCGCTTGAAGGCCGGGTCGTTCCACGTGACGGAGCGGAAGAATTTAGTGGAATAAATCTGCCCATGTTGTTACCATAACTCATTGGTCATCAGCAGTCGACGTAGCAGCAAAATATCTTTCACCTTTGAGTTTATATGGACCTGGATATCGGCAAGGACCTGAAAGACATAGAGAAGGCGGTACGCGAATTCTGCGAAAAAGAGCTGGACCAGGAATGTCTCCAAAGGTTTGAGGACGAGTAGATGTGCTTTGCCTCTTCGGTCTTCATCTTCGCTAAGAATGAGGCGAGCACGGGATCGTCCACACGCCGCACGACCGTGCGCATGTGCGCCTTTCCCGTACAGCACTTCTCCCTCTGGGGACACACCCCGCAGTCGCTCCTGCGGCTCCGGTACGAATGGTTCGTATGTCCGGTGCGTTTGGTTCGTCCGTTTCGTCGCAAAGTTTTCCCCAAGGGGCAGGTGTAGGTGTCCGTTGTCTCATCGTAGATAAAATGTTCAGCGCGGAAGGCGTCATCCACTCCCCGTTTTTTGAACCGGGCTTCCACCTGGGCGGTCCGATCCGTGATGGATCCGATAAAGTCCACGCCCGCGCCGTCCATGGCGGCAACGTTCTCCCAACTGGTGTAGCCGCCGTCGGCCACCACCTGTCGGGGAATCTTGTCCATGGTCTCTTTGATTCTTCTTACCGCAGGCACGAGTTCCTGAGAATCGTCGGGACGTTGGCTCACGGCGACGCCTACGACGACTCCGGCCGCGGCGTCGGTCGAGAGCTGCAAGTTGTAGGATGGGGCGTATCCTCCGTCCGATTGCTTCATGACGCGGGCATCGGGATCGGTCATGCTCACCCTGGCTTCCTTCTTTCCCGCGACTGCTTTCATCTTCTCCAGTTCCCCAAGGCCATGCTCCATGCGTTCCTTCTTTTCTCTCACGGCCCGTTCGCGGGCTCTTTGCACCCGCAGGCTACCCTCGTCGTCGAGGGACTGCCGGATCTGTTCTTTTGCTGCCTGAAGGTGCTCTCTGATCCTCTCCTCTCGTCTAAGGCTGTCTGCCCCCGCCAAGGCCTTCACCTTAGTGCCGTCCTGCATCACGCGTTCCAGGGTGATGAGGCCTTCGGCGCTCATGATGCCGAGCACCTCCACGAAGAGCCGGTCCAGGGCATCCTTATGGGAGGAGCGGAAATAGGCCAGAGTGTGGTAGTTGACGGGTTCCATGCCGGTGGGCCACTGGTAAGCGGGGTCGTAGTCGCAAAGCCGGGAGATCTCTCTTGCCGAACCAGTGCCCTTGCTATAGGCGTAGATCCAGATGCTCACAAGCAGCCGCGGGTCGAAGGCTGTGCATCCGGCCTCTTCCCTCTACTGCGCGGATTGTCTCATAATAGGCGGTGAGATCAAGGTGGCCGGTAAACTCCCAGATCGCCCGCACGTCGTGATCCTCGGGAACGAGGGCTTCCACGTCAATAGGCTTGAGGAGAAGCTGTTTACGGTTGATCCGTTTCAGCCGCGGGAGAGCATCTCTCTCGGGCAATCCGGCGTCAGGCTTGCTTCCCTGCACAGTGTCGAACCCGGGCAGGCTATTCATGCGCCGTATCCTCTGTGTGTCGTCTGATAATTAATGTCTGCTTGTCCTTCACGATCCATTCGATCATTTCGCCCTTCTCCATCTCGAGCGCTTCGGCAAGGGGGGCGGGGCAGATCAGGTAGTACTGTTTCTGGCCATTCGAGTTTCTCCGTATCACCTGTAGCTTTGATAAATATCCCATGGGCACCCTCCTCACTACATTGTGTCTGGAGGAATATTATCATAGCTATAAACCTATGTCATGGGATTTCTTGCCTGCGGAGGGATTTTTTCACAGCTTCTTAGGCTTTAAAAGCATTACAAAAAATGTGGAGGGTTCTGGCTTTCCATGAATCGGGCAGCACCATTGTCGCCTTCATGGCATGAAGTAGCGTCGGTGACATTATGGACAATGTTTTGCCCGGTGCCTCGTTGACATTTGTCAAAACAACTTTTCTTCTGAGGTTTTTTTGGGGCCATCATGTTCTTACGCAATAATCCGTTAAACATCTACTTTAGTACATGGTGCCATGGACATGGAAAGATGGCCCCATTGAATAAAGACAAAGCTCTCCGGATCCCTGTAGCGTTGTAACTCTATTTTTCGATGATTACACTAATTAAGGTAAGCTCCGAAGGAACGCGCGAGAAGTGCGTAAACGTCAAGCGGAAGGGAAGGTGTTTTCGCTATCCACATTTCATGCCGTAGTCGTGAGCACCTGCGTCCTCTGCCTTCTCCGCCTGTGGGGATGAGAATATGAGGATACGCAAAAGGGTTCGGACAATAGGAAGCGAAGCGGTCCATCCAAGTATTGCACACAAGGTCCTTCCCGCGATCTTTGATACGCTAGAGGCCATGAAAGAGGTCACCCCGGAAATTTACGATTGCCTACCTGCACCCCAACGCCAGGCAAGGCGAGGCGAAGGCCAGCCATTGTCGACAAAGACTCATTCTCTCAAGGAGGCATAGCGATAGCGAGCAGGGCAGTAAGCGTAACAGAAGTTTTGGATTCCGGTCCTTTCACCTCTTACCAGGTATTGGTGGGAATACTATGCTTTTGCTGCACGCTGCTCGACGGCTTCGATCTGACCGTCATTGGCGTGGCGGTGCCAAAGATCGCCGAATATCTGCGTGTCAAGCCCCCGGCTCTCGGTATGGCAATGAGCGCCGGGCAATTCGGACCTCTCATCGGCGCAGCCCTTCTGGGCATGCTTGCCGACCGGATCGGACGCAAGAAAATGCTGGTTGCCTGCGCCATAGGTTTCGGCCTGTTTACAATGCTCTGCGCATTTATTACCAGTGTAGAGGAACTTGCGCTCTTCCGCTTCATAGCCGGTTTGGGCCTGGGTGGGGCTGTCCCAACAGCCATTGCCTTCGGTACGGAGTACGCGCCGACCCGTTCCCGTGCGACCCTTGCCACCACGATGTACGCGGGTGTCCCGCTCGGGGCCACGGTAAGCGGCCTTGCGGCCGTCTATCTGCTTCCCCATTTCGGCTGGCAGTCCCTCTTTATCATGGGCGGCGGCATACCCATCGTGATCGCCATAGTAATGGCGTTCCTTCTTCCCGAGTCTCTGACTTTCCTGGTCAGGCGGGAGGATAAGGGCCAGGCAAAGGTCCGCAGGATTGTCGCCAAGATCGCACCGGCCTTCGCGAAGGATAAGGACGTTGAGTTTTGCTCGACCGATATAAGGAGGCCCGGTGTGCCGCTCAAACACCTTTTTCTGGAAGGACGCGCAACCACCACTATCCTGTTGTGGTTCTGCTTTTTCATAGGCTATTATCTGATTTATCTGATGCTTTCGTGGGCGCCCACGTTGCTTAAGAGGAGCGGCGCTTCGATTCAGCATTACAGCCTGGCCTTTGCCCTCATCAATTTCGGCTCCGCCATGGCGACGGTCACGGTCGGCCGGTTGATGGACAAGGCCAAGAACCCCTACCGGATTTTACAAGGCGGCTTTATCCTCGGGTTCCTGAGCATGGTGGCCTTCGGATTCTTCGCCCAGAGTCCGTTCATCGTCATTGCCTCCATGTCCGTACTTTGCGGACTCTTCATTAACGGCACCGTCTCCGGTCTCGTGGCCCTCGTGATCCTCTCCTATCCAGTTGACATTACCGGCTCGGCTGTCGGATGGGCCTATGCGGTCGGTCGAAGCGGTGCGACGCTCGCGCCGCTGATAGGCGGCATTTTCATCGGGCTCAACTGGACCGTCTTCGAGATATGCGCCGGCAACGGTCTGGGCGCGCTGATCATCATGGGGATTCTCGCGATTCTCGCGGCGCACTCCGCCAGAATCCGTAAGGCGGCAAGCAACGTGTGCTAAGGGAAGGGGCAGACCCGGTCTCGTAAAGCAGGAGTTGTTCTCGACATAGACACGGGTGGGCCCGGCAGGCAAAAGGTTCCGGCAGCAGAACGCGAAGCAGTCTATCCAAGGTCGCAGTCGAAGGCGGGCCGGGACGAGGGAAGGATCTATAGTTCCACTTTCCCGCGAGCGGCTGCAAGGAGGCTTCTCTGACATATTGGCCCTGCGCTCACATTCATCGGCCAGCTCTTCCACGATGTCGGCTATTCCGTAATGGTCCATCAGTTTTAACAACAAGGCGTGATCTTCATCATTCATAACAATAGCTCCTGCGTGATCTACCTTTCTTTTAGGATGCTCCAAATCCAGTATTACCGGGCTACGTCAGGTGAAGCAGGGTCACCTCTGCGGGGACGCCGAGCCGGATGGGGGTAAATGTCGTGCCGATCCCACGGCTGACATACAGACAGGAACGACCTATGGCGAACAAGCCCTCAGGATAGGGAGTCACGAGATGGGCCAGGCTGATTCCTGCAACCTTGATCTGACCTCCATGATAGTGTCCTGCCAGGGTCAGGGGGATTCCGCGGGCCGCGGCCTGGGTAAAGATCTCGGGACGATGAGACAGAAGAAGTGTCGGGACCCGAGAGTCGAGTCGGAGCAAGGCCTTGTCGAGGGACGGGTGACCGGTGCGGAGGTCGTCGATTCCCGCCACCGCGAACGGTCCGCGCTCCGTCTGGACCATCCTATGGGTATTTACGAGAAGGGGGATATCGTACTTGTCGAAGACGGCCCGAAGGGCGTTCGACCTCCCGAACCAGCGTTCGTGATTGCCCACCACGGCAAAGGTGCCGTACCGGGCCTGGACCCGAACGACCTCCTCCAGGCAATCCGGGAGAAAGACCATCGAGTTCGAGATGAAGTCCCCGGTGAGCACAAATAAGTCCGGCTCGAGGGCAACCACCATGTCGACATAACGCCGTATATCCTTCCGGGTCATGTAAACTCCGGCGTGGATGTCGGTGAGTTGAGCCACCTTGATCGCCAGGCCAAAGGACAGGGTCAGTTCTGTGACTCTCCCTTTCCTGCCCACATAGGTTGCGCCGTATCCGGAAACTATGAATGGCGCTACGGCGAGAGAAAACACGCCGGCCCGAAGGAACCGACGGCGGTCAGTGTCAGGACCAGCCTTCCGATGGACACGCCTACGGCAATACCGGATAGCCGTCTTCGTCAGCACGCCCGCGCAACTGGTGAGACCAAGAAACAGGGCGGAGAAGATGGAGCCAAAGGTCCATATAGCCGGGAGATAGAAGAAAAAGATCCGTGCACCCCAGGAGGGCTCGACCCACGCGGCCCGCCTGAAGACCGGACCGGCATTCAGGGCGGAAAGTATGCCCATCGCCAGACCGATAGCGACGATGACTCCGTACCGAAAGCGACCTTGTCTCAGCAAGGACAAGATTGCGCTTCGGGCACGGAGGAAAAGGTATGCCTGGGATAGAAGCAGCGGGATGAGCACAAGCAGGCGAAAGGTGGCAATCTGCATTCTGAGCAACATGGCCGTACGGGAGTATACTACAAACTCGAAGGGATCTGAACACCGGTGTCTGGAAGGTAGTCACGACTGGACAAACCTTCGAATCTGCCTAAGTTTTACACAAACCCTATGGCTTGCAAGCTGCGGGGAGGGATTTACGAAAACCTTCGTGTAGCAAAGCTCGACCTGTCCACCAAAGAGGCGTAAAGCTCGTCCATAAGGTCCTATGCGAGCTTCGGTCGCGTTTATCTCGTCAGCCCGAGTAGTCTTTCAGCTTCCGATACAGGGATCTCAGGCTGATATTCAACTTCTCTGCTGCCAGCCTCTTATCACCCTTCGTCAGCTCCAATGCAGCGAGAATATTTGCGCGCTCGATCTCGTGAAGAGGACGAATGTCCTCAAGATCGTTTGATGTGCGCGTAACTCTCCGCAAGCTGGGCGGGAGGTCTTCGACTTGAATGATGCTGTTTGTGCAAAGAGCCACGGCTCGCGCTATCACGTTATTGAGTTCACGGATGTTGCCCGGCCAAGCGTAGCGTAAAAGCTGTTCCGTGACTCCTGGCGAAAAGCCGTTTATGGAGCGACCCATTTTTTTTGCGGCCTTATTCAGGAAGAAGCGTGTTAGGGGCAGGATGTCTTCAGTCCGTTCCCGAAGAGGTAGTACTTCAAGTGCGATAACGGACAGACGGTAAAACAGGTCCCGACGGAAACGACCCGCCTCGACTTCCTGGTCAAGATTGCGGTTGGTGGCAGATTGTTGGCGGCGCTGAAAAAGATGCCAATTATGGCGCAGTGGCCCCCCTCCAATAGAAAATCTTTCCTCCTTGCAGCATTGCCCTGACCCATAAGAGAGACTGAGGGCATGGCGGCTCGGC
>JBEKJU010000109.1:0-10234 GCA_050011095.1 Syntrophorhabdales bacterium | reverse complement strand
GGGTAACCTCATGCAACTTATGCTGACGTTGACCGCCATCAAGGCAAAAAAAGAGACGATGTAAAGGAGGATAGGGTAAATGCCTGTAACAAGAGAAGAAGTAATAACCTATATTGAGAATATGACCGTCCTCGAACTTTCTGAATTCATTAAGGTACTCGAGGACAAATTCGGCGTCCAGGCGGCCATGCCCATGATGGCGGCCGGGGCGATGGGGGCGGGCGCTGCCGCGGCCCCTGCCGAGGCAGTGGAAGAGCAAACCGAGTTCAACGTCGTGCTGACCGGGTACGAGGCGGACAAGAAGATCCAGGTGATCAAGGTCGTCCGCGCCGTGACGAGCCTGGGACTGAAAGAGGCGAAGGACCTCGTCGAGGGCGTGCCCAAGTCTGTCAAGGAGGGCGTCTCCAAGCAGGAGGCGGAGAGCGTCAAGAAGCAGCTCGAAGAGGTAAGCGGCCAGGTCAAGATCGAGTAGGACGAGCGGCATAGGACTATTGGGGGGCAAAGCATGCTTTGCCCCTGAACCTTTAAACAAGGGGTGAGAAGCATATGAGGCAAACCTTTCATAATAAGATTGTGAGGAAGAGCTACGGGAAGCTCAAAGAGGTTCTCGATATTTCCAATCTTATCGAAATTCAGCTCAATTCCTACGAGACGTTCCTTCAGAAGGACATTCCGTCGGAAGAGCGCACCAATGTAGGGCTTCAGGGGGTCTTCAACAGTGTGTTTCCCATCAGGGACGCCCACGAGACGACCTCGCTGGAGTTCGTGCAGTACGAGATCGGTGATCCGAAATACTCCGAGGAGGAGTGCATCGTGCGGGGGCTTACCTTTGCCTCCCCCATGAAGGTCACCATACGGCTCGTCGTTTTCAACGTCGATCCGAACACGAAGGTGAAGGACATCAAGGCAGTCAAGGAACAGGACGTCTACTTCGGGGAGATCCCCCTCATGACGGAGAGGGGAACGTTCATCATCAACGGGACCGAGAGGGTCATCGTGAGCCAGCTCCACCGGTCGCCGGGCGTCTACTTCGACTGCGACCAGTCAAAGGCGCCGTTCAGCGGCAATTTCGCCTACACGGCGAGGATCATCCCTTACCGGGGTTCCTGGCTCGACTTCGAATTCGATCACAAGGAACTCCTCTATGTTCGTATAGACAAGCGCAAGAAAATACCCGTTACCCTCCTCCTCCGGGCGCTCGGTTACTCGGAGAAGGAGATCCTCGATTACTTCTACGAAAGGGAAACGGTTATCATAAAGGATGGAAAGGTTTTCAAGGAGACGCCCTTCGAACTTCTCCTCGGTCAGAAGGCCCCGGCCGACATCATCAACACGGAGACGGACGAGGTCCTCGTCAAGAAGCACAAGAAGATCTCGAAGGCGATCATCAAGAAGATGGAGGCGGCGAATATCGTCAATATCCCGGTAGATGAACAGGATGTTGTCGGGAAGGCCGCAGCGGCCAGCATCATCGATCCGGTAACGAAAGAGGTGATCGTTCCCATCAACAAGGAGATCACCGAGGACGATCTGGCAAAGCTCATGAGCCGGGGCATAAAGAGCTTCGAGGTGCTCTTTATCGACAATCTGGTCGTCAGCTCCTCTCTTAGGGATACCCTCCTCATCGACAAGGCGGGCGGCAAGGAGGAGGCCCTCCTCGAAATCTACAGGAAGCTGAGACCGGGCGATCCGCCCACGTACGAGTTCGCCGAAGCCCTCGTCCAGAACATGTTTTTCAGCCCCGAGCGGTATGACCTCTCCAAGGTGGGGAGGCTCAAGATGAACCATCGCCTCGGCCTCGGCATCCCCCTCGATGTGACGACGCTCCGGAGGGAGGACATCATCGAGGTCGTGAGGCAGCTCCTCAGGCTCAAGGACTCCCGAGGCACGGGCGACGACATCGACCATCTGGGCAACAGGAGGGTGAGGACGGTCGGAGAGCTGCTGGAGAACCAGTTCAGGATGGGTCTCGTAAGGATGGAGCGGGCCATCAAGGAGAGGCTGACCTTTCCCGAGATGGAGACCCTCATGCCCCACGACCTCGTTAATCCGAAGCCGGTCGCGACGGCCGTGAAGGACTTTTTCGCGAGCAGCCAGCTTTCGCAGTTCATGGACCAGACGAACCCCCTGAGCGAGATCACCCACAAGAGGAGGCTCTCGGCCCTCGGTCCAGGCGGCCTTACCAGGGAGAGGGCCGGTTTCGAGGTGCGCGACGTCCACCCGACCCACTACGGCCGGGTCTGCCCCATCGAGACCCCGGAAGGGCCGAACATCGGCCTGATCGCGTCGCTGTCCACCTATGCGCGGGTCAACGAGTACGGCTTCATCGAGACGCCTTACAGGGAGGTAATCAACGGGCGGGTGACAAACAACATCAAGTACATGAGCGCCCTCGAAGAGGAGCCGTTCTATATCGCCCAGGCAAATGCGCCGGTCGATGAAGAGGGACATTTGGTGGATGATCTCGTCTCGGCGCGGAAGGGCGGCGGCTTTTTCTGGATAGAGCCCATGAGCATAGAGCTTATGGACGTCTCCCCCAAACAGCTCGTGAGCGTCTCCGCATCCCTCATCCCCTTCCTCGAGCACGACGACGCAAACCGTGCGCTCATGGGCTCGAACATGCAGCGCCAGGCCGTACCCCTCATCAGGACAGAGGCGCCCCTCATAGGGACCGGCATGGAGCGCATCGTGGGGAGGGATTCGAGGGTCAGCATCGTCGCCAAGCACGACGGGGTCGTGGAAAGCGTCGACGCGAACAGGATCATCCTCAAGTATGAAGAGAAGGGGGACGGCGAGGAGCCCGTCACCAAGATCGACGTTTACAACCTCCTGAAGTTCAGACGGTCGAACCAGGATACCTGTATCAACCAGCGCGTGATCGTGCAGAAGGGCGACTACGTCGGGAAGGGGGAGGTCCTCGCCGACGGGCCCTCGACGGACAGGGGCGAACTGGCCCTGGGCAAGAACGTCCTCGTTGCCTTCATGCCCTGGAGGGGCTACAACTACGAGGACTCGGTCCTCATCAACGAGCGCCTCGTCGCGGAGGATAGCTTCACGTCCATTCATATCGAGGAGCTGGAGTGCGTGGTGAGGGATACGAAGCTCGGCAAGGAGGAGGTCACCCGGGATATCCCGAACGTGGGCGACGAGGCCCTGAAAGACCTGGACGAGAGCGGTATCGTACGGATCGGAGCGACGGTGAGGGCGGGGGATATCCTCGTGGGCAAGGTGACGCCGAAGGGGGAAACCCAGCTCACACCGGAAGAGAAGCTGCTCCGCGCCATCTTCGGCGAGAAGGCGGGCGACGTGAAGGACACCTCCCTGCGCATCCCCCATGGCATCGAGGGGATCGTCATCGACGTTAAGGTCCTTTCGAGAAGGGGCATCGACAAGGATGAACGGTCGAGGCTCATAGAGGACATCGAGATATCGAACATCCTGAAAGACCAGGAGGACCAGGTCAAGATCATTCTCGACTCCACGGCGGAAAAGGCAGAGGACCTGCTTCTGGGCAAGTCGGCGCCGAGGGAGATAAGGGACGGAAAGGGCAGGTTGATCCTCAAGAAGGGCGAATCCTTCACGAGAGAGAAGATCGGCGGCGTCAATCTGGAGAGGCTCCAGGAGGTGGATTTCGAGGACGACGACCTCGGCGCGCGGATCGCCAAGATCGTCGACAGCAAGGAAAACCAGATCGAGCTGATAAAACTCTACTACGAGGACAAGATAAACAAGATCAAGAAGGGCGACGAGCTGCCGCCGGGCGTCCTCAAGACGATCAAGGTCTACGTGGCCATGAAGCGGAAGATCGCGGTGGGCGACAAGATCTCGGGACGGCACGGCAACAAGGGGATTGTCTCCGTGATCCTCCCCGAAGAGGATATGCCCTTCACCGAGGACGGTACGGCCGTCGATGTCGTCCTGAACCCCCTCGGCGTGCCGTCGCGCATGAACGCGGGCCAGATATTGGAGACCCACCTGGGCTGGGCGTCAAAGGAGCTCGGCAAGGCGATAGGCAAGCTCATAGAGACGAATAATGCCTCCCTGATCCGGAATCGCATCAAAGAGGTGTTCGGAAACGGGGAGATGCAGGACTTCCTGGATAAACTGACGGAGGACGAACTGATCGAGCTCGCGAACCAGGTCAAGGACGGAGTGCATATTGCGGTTCCCGTGTTCGACGGCGCAAAGGAGCGGGAGATCAGTGACGCCTTCGAGATGGCGGGTCTGCCCGATACGAGGCAGATCACGCTTCTTGACGGCAGGACGGGCGAGCCGTTTCACCACAAGGTGACGATCGGCTATATGTATCTCCTGAAGCTCCACCACCTGGTGGATGATAAGATACACGCCCGTTCGATTGGCCCTTATTCACTCGTGACCCAGCAGCCCCTCGGCGGTAAGGCCCAGTTCGGCGGCCAGAGGCTGGGCGAGATGGAGGTTTGGGCCCTGGAGGCATACGGGGCCGCCTATTCACTCCAGGAGTTTTTGACAATCAAGTCGGATGACGTGAGCGGCAGGGTGAAGGCATACGAATCGATCGTCAAGGGCGAGGACGTGCTGGAACCGAGCCTGCCCGAATCGTTCAACGTGCTCGTGAAGGAGTTGCAGAGCCTGTGCATCAATGTCGACTTGATTAAAGAAGAAGAATAAGGAGGTCGTTTTGGACGACTATTTTAAAATTTTCGATAAGCAGAAGGACCCGTTGAGCTATACGGCGATGAAGCTCTCGCTGGCCTCGCCGGAGCTGATCGAAAAGTGGTCCTTTGGTGAGGTGAAGAAGCCGGAAACCATCAACTACCGGACATTCAAGCCGGAAAAGGACGGCCTTTTCTGCGCGAGGATTTTCGGCCCGGTGAAAGACTACGAGTGCATCTGCGGCAAGTACAAGAGGATGAAGCACCGCGGGATCATCTGCGAGAAGTGCGGCGTCGAGGTCATCCAGTCGAAGGTCCGCAGGGAGCGGATGGGCCATATCCGCCTCGCCTCCCCTATCGCCCACATCTGGTTCCTGAAGAGCATGCCGAGCAAGATCGGCACGCTCCTCGAGCTGACCATCAAGGAGGTGGAGCGGGTCCTCTACTTCGAGATGTACATCGTGGTCGAGCCCGGTTCCTCCCAGTATAATTTCTGCGAGCTCATAAGCGAGGATAAGTACTTGGAAGCCAAGGATAAATTTGGCGACAAGTTCCAGGGCGGGATAGGCGCCGAGGCCATGCGGGAATGCCTTAAGAAGATCGACGTGGAACAGGTGGCGAAGACCATCAGGGAGGAGATGAGGGAGACCTCCTCCGACGCCAAGCGGAAGAAGCTCGCGAGACGGCTGAAGGTCGTCGATGCCTTCCGCATCTCGGGCGTCAAGCCGGAGTGGATGATCCTCGATATCATACCGGTCCTTCCCCCGGAACTTCGTCCCCTCGTACCCCTGGATGGCGGCAGGTTCGCGACGTCCGACCTGAACGATCTCTACCGGAGGGTCATCAACAGGAACAACCGGCTGAAACGGCTGATGGAGCTGAACGCGCCGGAGATCATCATCAGGAATGAAAAGAGGATGCTACAGGAGGCGGTCGACGCGCTCTTCGACAACTCGAAGCGCGGCCGGATCGTTACCGGGACGAGCAAGCGGCCCCTCAAGTCGCTTTCCGACATGCTGCGCGGCAAACAGGGCCGTTTCCGCCAGAACCTCCTCGGCAAGAGGGTGGACTATTCGGGAAGATCGGTCATCGTCGTGGGTCCGGAGCTGAGACTCCACGAATGCGGCCTTCCGAAATATATGGCCCTTGAGCTTTTCAAGCCCTTTGTCTATAACCGGCTTATAAAGAAGGGCTTTGCCACGACGATAAAGAACGCCAAGAAGCTCGTCGAGAAAGAGCGCCCCGAGGTATGGGACATGCTCGAAGAGGTGATAAAGGAGCACCCCGTGCTCCTGAACAGGGCCCCCACGCTGCACAGGCTCGGCATTCAGGCATTCGAACCGCAGTTGATCGACGGCAAGGCCATCCAGCTCCATCCCCTCGTCTGCCCCGCGTACAACGCGGACTTCGACGGGGACCAGATGGCCGTGCACGTGCCCCTGTCCATCGAGGCCCAGTCAGAGGCGCGCGTTCTTATGATGTCAACGAACAATATACTCTCTCCCGCGAGCGGCAGGCCGATCATCGTGCCGACCCAGGATATCGTCCTCGGCCTCTACTACCTCACGATAGACCGCCGGTACAGGCCGGGGGAGGGAAAGACCTTCGCCGACCCCGAGGAGGTGAGGATCGCCTACGATTGCGGAGAGATCGACCTCCACGCGCGCGTGAAGGTGCGGATGGACGGCGGGATGGTCGAAACAACGCCCGGAAGGATCATCCTGCGCGAGGTGATTCCCGACGTGATCCCCTTTTCGGTCATAAACCGGGTCATGGACAAAAAGTCCATCGGGCAGCTCGTCGATATCTGCTACAGGCAGGGCGGCGAAAAGGCGACGGTCATCCTCTCCGACAGGCTCAAGGGCGTAGGTTTCTACTATGCCACGATGGGGGGCATCTCGATCTCCATCGATGACATGATCGTCCCCGAGCGGAAGGAAGAGCTGATCAACAGGGCCTACGAGGAGGTCAAGGTCGTTCAGAACCAGTACTCGGAGGGGCTCATCACCGACGGCGAGCGGTACAACAAGGTCATCGACATCTGGGCCGACGTGACGGAAAGGATCGCCGATGAGCTGATGAGGGAGCTCGGGTCCGAGAAGATCATCGCGCCGAACGGGAACGTGGAGTACCAGAACAGCCTCAACCCGATGTTCATCATGGCGCACTCTGGCGCGAGGGGCAACGCCCAGCAGATCAGGCAGCTCGCAGGCATGAGGGGCCTCATGGCAAAGCCCTCGGGCGAGATCATAGAGACCCCCATCACGAGCAACTTCCGGGAGGGCCTCACCGTGCTCCAGTACTTCATCTCCACGAGCGGCGCCAGAAAGGGTCTTGCGGACACGGCCCTCAAGACGGCGAACTCCGGCTATCTCACGAGGCGGCTCGTTGACGTGGCCCACGACGTGATCGTGGGGGAGACGGATTGCGGCACCCTGGACGGGATAGAGGTGACCTCCCTCATCGAGGGCGGCGAGGTGATCGAGCAGCTCGGGACGAGGATCCTCGGAAGGGTCTCCATGGAAGACCTGAAAGACCCGGACGGAGAGATCATCGTCCACAGGAACGAGGAGATCAGGGAAGAGCACCTGAAGCAGGTAGACGAGGCGGGCTACGAGACCGTCAGGATCCGCTCCGCCCTCACCTGCAGGTCGAAGAGGGGCATCTGTGCCCTCTGCTACGGCAGGGACCTCGCGAGGGGGAGGCTCGTGAGCATCGGCGAGGCCGTGGGCATCATCGCGGCCCAGTCGATCGGCGAGCCGGGGACGCAGCTCACCATGAGGACGTTCCATATCGGCGGGGCCGCCTCACGGCGGGTCGAGCAGTCGACGCTCGAGGCCAGGAACGAGGGGTACGTGAAGCTCGTCAATGTCAAAATGGTCCCCAACAAGGAGGGGCAGCCCGTCGTCATGAACAGGAACGGCGAACTTCTCCTCGTGAATGAGGCGGGCCACGAACGGGAGAAGTACCCGATCATTTACGGGGCCAAGCTCAAGGTCACCGAGGCAAGCAAGGTGACCGAAGGGCAGACGCTCGCCGAGTGGGACCCCTACACCACCCCCATCCTTTCGGAGGTGTCGGGCAAGGTGAAGTTCGGCGACATCATAGAAGGCGAGACCATGCAGGAACGCATCGATGAGGTGACCGGTCTCGCCTACAAGGTCATCATCGAGGCGCGCAATCCCGACCTGCGGCCGCGCATCTCCATCAAGGACGAAAAGGCAAGGACGATCATGATTCCGGGCACGCAGAGCCCTGCGCGCTACATCCTGCCCATCGGGGCCCATATCGTGGTGAACGAGGGTGACGAAATCTTCGCCGGCGACACCGTATCGAAGATGCCGAGGGAAACCACTAAGACGAAGGATATCACGGGCGGTCTGCCGAGGGTCGCGGAGCTCTTCGAGGCGAGGCGGCCGAAGGAGAGCGCCACCGTGACGGAGATTTCCGGGCTTGTTTCGTTCGGCAAGGTCTCCAAGGGAAAAAGAGAGATCGTCGTGACGCCGGAGCGCGGCGAGACCCGCAAATATACGATCCAGAGGGGAAAGCATATCATCGTGCACGAGGGGGATTACGTGCGGGCGGGGGAGGCCCTTATCGACGGCCCCGTCAACCCCCACGACGTCCTCCGCATCCTTGGCACGAAGGATCTCGCCCGGTATCTCGTCGATGAGATCCAGGAGGTCTACCAGCTCCAGGGCGTGAAGATCAACGACAAGCACATCGAGATCATCGTGAGGCAGATGCTGAAGCGCGTACGGATCAAGGAAGTGGGTGACACGAATTTCATCATAGACGAGCCGGTCGAGTGGTGGGTCTTCGAGAAGGAGAACAGGCGCGTCCTGGAAACGGGAGGCGCGCCGGCAACAGCGGAGTCCCTCTTTTTGGGCATCACCAAGGCCTCCCTCATCACCGACAGCTTTATCTCGGCGGCGAGCTTCCAGGATACGACCAAGGTGCTCACCCAGGCGGCCATCGAGGGCAGGGTGGATTACCTGCGGGGTCTCAAGGAGAACGTCATCATGGGCAGGATCATCCCCGCGGGCACCGGCTTCTCCAAATACAGGAATTACGAAATGGTCGCCCTGGACAAGATGGAAGAGGCGCCCCCCGAGGAGACCCCCGAGGAGGAGGTGCTACTTGAGGGTGCCACTCCTTAGCATCCTCTCCGCAACCCGGGCTTCCTCTGTTTTTGGAAAAAGCTCTATGACCCTCTTCAAGGCGGTCGTAGAGCTTTTTTTATCGTTCAGCGCGGCGAAGGCCTCCGCCTGCCGCAGCATGGCCCGCGCCGCCTTGTCGCTCTTCGGAAATTTGTCGATCACTTCCTGGAACTGCACGATGGCCTTCTCGTGGGCCTTCGTGTTCATATAGCTCTCGCCCATCCAGAAATAGGCGTTAGGGGCAAGCGGCGCGGTCGGGTTCTGCTGCACGAACTGCGTGAATGTGGAGACGGCGTCGTCATAGGCGCCCCTCTGGAAGGCATCGAAGCCCTGCCTGTACATGTCCTCCGGGGTGCCCTTTGCCGGCACTCCTGACAGGCTGCCGGTCTGGTTTCCCTTCTTCATGTCCCTAAGCTCGCCTTTCGTCTCATCCCAGTACGTGCGGAGCTGTGACTCCAACTCGTCGAGCCTGCCGAGGATGGCCTTGATCTTCTCGTCCCTGTTCTCCCCCGCGACGGACTGGTCGACCATCTGTTTCCTCATGCCCGCGTCGGGAGAGCCGATCGTTTTCTGCAAATCCTTCACATCCTTTTCAATCCGGTCAAGACGGGCGTCGTTCTTCTGCATGTCGTTGTAAACGGAACTTACGTCCTCCTTTACCTGGCTCACCTCTCCGCTCGAAGCGCAGCCGAATGCAAAAAGGGCGATCAAAAGAAGCGGAAGAAATCTCATCCTTTCCCTCCTCGTTTATTGGGCCAGAAAATGGTCCCGCCTGTTCCTGGCCCAGGCGTCTTCGGTGTGACCCGCGTCAACTGGCGCCTCCTTGCCGTACGAGACCGTCCGTATCCTCGTGTCGCTCACGCCCGACTTTACGAGGTAATCCTTTGCGGCCTCGGCCCTTTTTTGTCCCAGGGCCAGGTTGTACTCGGTTGTCCCCCTCTCGTCGCAGTAGCCCTCGATGGTCACCCTGACGGACTGGTCGCTTGCGAGCCACTCGGCCATCTTCCGGAGGGTCGAGATATCCGCCGGCCGGAGAACGTAGCTGTCGAAATCGAAGTAGACGTCGTGGAGGTGGGCGGCGATGGCCTCCTCGGCGGCCCTTCTCCTCCTCTCCTGTTCAGCCCTTGCCAATTCCTCTTCCGTGATGGCGCTCGCCTTCCCCTCCTGGCCGGCCGCGCCCCCGACGGACGCCGGCTGCTCGGGGGCGGCAGTCGCCGGGCCCCGCTCGGAAAGCGGGGCGGACGGCGTCTTTGACGCACATCCATGAATGAGCAGGATCGCTATCACCAGACATACTGGAATCAGGGCCTTTTGCATCCTCTCCTCCCTTACGGCATGAATTTTGGTTGCGTGTCTTCGGCGCCGGTGAACTTGAGCTCCCTTTTGTTCTCCCCGTTGGAAAGCATGAGGCGGATCGACGTCTTGCTCCCCCTTTGGGAT
>JBEKJU010000108.1:0-10234 GCA_050011095.1 Syntrophorhabdales bacterium | reverse complement strand
CGCCGCCGGCTTCCTCGTCCGCCGTGAAGGCGAAAATCAGGTCGCGCTCCGGTACGTAATGCTCCCGTTTCAACCGGATCAGCGATTCGGCGAGCGCCGCATCGCCATCCTTCATGTCGATGGTGCCGCGCCCGTAGAACCAGTCGTCTTTCTGCGTGAGCTTGAATGGATCGACCGACCAGTCGGCCGGGTTGGCATCCACCACATCGAGGTGCCCCATGAAGAGCACGGCGGGCTTGGGATGCCGTCCCCGGTAGCGCACCACGAGGCTTGCCTTGGCCGGGCGATCGGCCGGAGCGATGAGCACGAGGTCCGATCCCGGAAAGCCGGCGTTGGCAAGCCAGGTCTGAATGGCCGTCGCCGCGGCGGTCGAGCCGTGGGCGTGCGTGGTATCGATCTCGACCAATCCCTTGAGCATGTCGCGCGCGAGAGCCAAGTCCGCGGGGGGCGGCACGGTTGCGGCGGCAACGCAGGGATTCGGGCGGACGCAGGCCAGGGCGAGTGCGGCGGCGATCAGGTAAGCTTTGTGCATGGTCGGCGCAAGTTTGCCATGAATACGACGAGACTCGAAGCATTCAGCGACGGCGTGATCGCCATCATCATCACCATCATGGTGCTGGAGCTAAAGGTGCCTCATGGCGAGAGCTTCAATGCTCTCGCGCCCTTGATCCCCGTGTTCTTGAGCTATGTGTTGAGCTTCGTCTATGTCGGCATCTACTGGAACAACCATCACCATATGCTGCATACATCCCACAAGGTCACGGGGCCGATGCTGTGGGCCAACCTGCATCTGTTGTTCTGGTTATCGCTGTTTCCCTTCGCAACGGGTTGGATGGGAGAGAATCACTTCTCCGCGGCACCATCGGCCCTCTATGGTGTCGTTCTGCTAATGGCTGCTGTCGCGTACTGGATACTGCAGCAGCTCATCATTGCGTCACAAGGTCCCGATTCTCTCTTAAAGAAGGCTATCGGCAGTGATTGGAAGGGAAAGGTATCGCCGCTGATTTACCTCATTGCCATTCCGACGGCATTTTGGTCGCAATGGATCTCCCAGGGTCTTTACGTACTGGTTGCAGTGGTGTGGCTTGTACCGGATCGACGCATCGAGAAGGCTCTTGCCGGTGAAGAAGCATAGGCAGCGCTTCCAAATGGTATCTTCACTTTCGCGGCATGGATGGAATACGCGAGTAGCAGGGGGGGTATCGCCTGCTCCCTGTAGTAGAGCACCGATCTTAAGGCAAAACGATACAACACTTCAGGGGGCATTCAAAATAGCGGTGCTGGCCCAACCGGGCGCAAGACAAGCCGGCCCGCATGTTCGCTTTCCATCCTTCACGAGGAAGACAGGCGCATACATATTTGGTTGCTATTTGGACGGAATTGAGGATAATACCAATGAGATATCCATGACCAAATCCACAGGGAGGCAATTCGATGGAGGGAAAGAAGGTTAGTGAGAGCGCGGTGCTCACGGCTCAACTCATGTCGCCGCAGGATGCGAACATCGCCGGCAACGTACACGGCGGCATAATCATGAAGCTCATCGACGATGCAGGCGGTGTGGTTGCGTACCGGCATGCGCGGAGCAATGTAGTCACAGTATCCATAGACCGTTTAAGTTTCCACCACCCAGTCTTCGTCGGAGACCTCGTTACCTTCAAAGCAAGCATTAATATGGCCGGCACCTCGTCCATGGACGTAGGCGTACGGGTCGAGGCCGAGAACCTCATCACCGGGGATGTGCGTCATACGGCTTCGGCTTACCTGACTTACGTGGCCCTGGATGCTGATTTAAAGCCTAAGGCGGTTGCGCCCCTGATTTTTGAGACCGAAGAGCAGGAGCGCCGATCCCGCCAGGCACTGGCACGAAGAAAGATCCGCAGACAGGAAAGCGAGGGGGCCTTGGGGATGTAGTCGACTGCATCGACTGCCTTTCATAAAAAGGACGCCATGTTGCAGCACGCTTAAAGCGGCACAAATTGGAACGATTCGGGATTATTCGTTCACATGAAGGATGACGAGGAGAAGCGTTTTTGCGAACATTTCGACTTCCGGCCAAGCCGGGCCGCCTTCCCTCGCCCCTTCCGGGCGCGACCGGCCTTGCCCCTTTTGGCTCTTCCTCGTGATTCACCCCTTTGCGACAGCCCCTATTGTTATCCCAGCTGCCACGCACGCGAGCAGATACCAGCTAAACCAGCTCGTATACCAGGGATCGAAGTGTTCAGGTCGCTCCATGGTATATCCCATACCAAAAACCAAGCACGGTCGCCGGCCGCGTCGAGTGGTTGGCCCGGAGAAATGTCACTGGCCAGGGGGATCCCTTCATCGGCAGGAGGATTTGATGTCAACCGTTGTAGCCGCGAGCGGATACAGGGTGCACTCAATCGCCCAGATCATGAGCCCTGGCTGATCTTTGCACTGTCACCACTATGATTGGCAATATGCAATCCTGTTCAATATTCCTAAATGCTGCATTCGTAGGTGAGCCTTGTCTCATCCTCCCTGCTGTGACGGTCCCTAACCGCACTGAGAAGCGCGTCCAAATAGAGGCCCTAGGGGCTAGCCTTCAACGTGTGGGCGGCAATTGCCTCAACGATGCCCGGCCATGCCCCGCCGTGGGGGAGATCGTGACCCATGCCCTCGATCAGCATCAGGTGCGCTCCAGGTATGGCCTCGGCCGTATCCCTGCCGGCCTCCACGGGGATAACGGGGTCGTCGGTCCCGTGGATGACGAGCGTCGGTGCCGTCACGGAAGCCAGGGCATTCCTCCTGTCGGCTTGGGTCATTACGGCATTGACCTGGCGGGCAACCCCCTCGGGGCAGAAAGAGCGGTCGTACGCCCTGGCGCTGATCGTTCTTGTCCACGCTTCGTCAAAGGCAAACCCCTTCCCCGTCATCGCCCTGAATAGTGCCACCATGTGCTCGATATACGCGTCCCGTTCCGTGGGAGCGGGAGCCATAAGGAATGCTACCACCTTGGGATCCGGCGGCGGCAGGTCCCTGTTACCGGTGGTCGAGTAGATCGAGATAAGGCTTTGGACCCGCGAAGGATGACGGATCGCCACGGTCTGGGCGATCATCCCGCCCATGGAGGTACCGCAGACATGCGCCTTGCCGATCCCGAGGGCGTCGAGAAGGCCCACCGCGTCGTCGGCCATATCGTCGAGCGCATAGGAGGGAGGATCTCCTGTAGGCCGGACGAGACCCTCCGCCTCGTCACACTTCGTAGAAAGGCCCGCATCCCTGTTGTCGAACCTGATGACGTAATGGCCCCGCTTAACGAGGTCCTCGCAAATGCTATCGTCCCACAGGATAAGCTGGCTCGCGAGTCCGTTGATCAAAAGGAGCGGGCGGGCGGCAGGGTCTCCGAGGGTTTCGTACTCGATATCAATGCCATTGGCCGTTGCTCTCGACACGGGGCACCTCTTTTCATCTCACCCGCCCATAGGGCAGGAATAGGCATTGGATAAATATAGCGCCCCGGCCTGCTTTTATGCAACTGACGTGGCGAAGTGTTCACGGGGGAGAGGTATTTGCTCGGAGCCTATCGTCGTTCCTTCATGCATAACCGAGGGTGAAGTACACTTTATGTGTCAGGCGCATTGCGACTTTAGCCAAGGACATCCGCGCTACGACTGGCAACATTGTACTATGCATACGTCCGAGACGGCCAACGGTTGAGAGAGAGCGCCATCCTCACCCCTGCCCGTGACGGCGACGCAGGTCTTGGCGCCCATGCCGTCCTCAGAAAAGCCAATTTCGATAAATCTCTGCCTGTCTTTTGCGTGGGAGGAATGAAGCCCGGCGCGGCAGGCGACGAAACCCACCGTTTATCTCCGATTTGTAAGGTACACAGTGCTGCCGGAAGGACACGAACGACAGCAGGAGAGACGGCCAGAATCTCCTGTGATGTTTTCGCGTCATCATTTCTCGACTGTGTGCGCCTTTCCATCCTTTGCAAACGCAACATAAAGATCGCGGGCAAGCCTCAGAAGGGCTTCATTCGCTTTCTGACCGCTGATGTTGGCAGCCGTCACTATGGCAATATCCTGGTTCTTGTCTATCCAGATATGGGCGAGGTTCTTGTCGTTCGACCCGCCATGATAAAGCAAGGGATAAGGCGCCCAGTCGACATCTACTTCCCCCCAACCGAGCGCATACCTGCCGTGTGATGGCGTTCCGGGGGCAGCATCCTTTTTCTCGGGCATCGATATGACGGGGGCATGGAGTTTTCGCATCGTCTCGGCCTTTACAAGGTATGGCCCTCGCCTTCCCTCTCCGGCGTTCCATCCCGCCCAGCGGGCAAATCGAGGATCGACATGTGGGCAATACCTGCCGGACCGATAATGGGCGGGTTGTCGCAGTTGGGTCCTGCGAGATACGGTTGCGCGTTCCCATTGACGACTACATGCGGAAGGGGTGCGTCGATCTTGCCGAGCGACGCCTGGCACCCGAGGCCTGACGTCTCAAGCCCCAAGGGGGCAAAGACGCGTTCCGTGATCAATTGATCCCAGGTCTTTCCGCCCATGCGTTCTATCATAGCCCCCACGATGACATACCCCATGTTCGAATAGGCGAACTTCTCAGCCGGTCGAGTTGCCAGGGGCAATCTTATCCGTTATTTTACGAGCCAATATCGCAGTTCATCGAGATTGCCTTCTTCCGAGAGCGACTTTCTGAGAAGGGACGCAAATTTCTCATTATCCCCCGGCAATCCGCTCGTGTGGGACAGAAGTTGTTGAAGGGTCACCCGCTTCAAGCCCGCGTTCATCTTCGTCGCCAGTTCGGGGAAGACCTCTGCAACATGCGAGTCCCAGCCGAGCTTCCCCTCTTCCACCAACATCGCCGCCAGCAAGGCGGTCATCGCCTTCGTATCCGACCCCAGGTGGAACCGGTCGTGCAGCGTAACCGGGATATCAGCTCCCGCCCTGCGGGTCCCCACGGCGCCAGCTGCGACGATGCGCCCCTCCTTCACCACGGCTGCAGACAGCGCCGGCAGTCCGTACTGGGTGAGATAAGGGGCGAGTTGTGAATCGAGGGATATCCAAGCCTCCTCCCCACGGCCGAATGTTGAGGACAAAGTCAGGACGATCATCACGCCAATACATGCAATTGTCTTCATAAAGTCCTCCTGCCCCTCCGGAAACGGGCATCAAGCGTTAGCGCATCAACACAACATCTGTTCACGGCGCTAAGACAGACTGGCAATAGCCTGCATCAAGCATAAACCTAATCATCATCTCAGCATTCCTTCCAGACGGCGCGACAGAAATGCTGAGATGGGCTATTGCGCGGGTTTCAGTCATCTAAAAGATGCGGATACCATGATAAAAGCAGGAATTAAAGTCTTTGCGATGAAACCGCTGACGAATAAGGAGATTGCACGCCCCGGTTCGGAAAGTGCTGGATGAGTAAGTTCGGCCACGAGGCTTTCCAGCGGTAATCGTTAGAATCTGTTGAACCGCTCCATGCACCCTTCGTAGGTGAAACCGATAACTTTCCCACGCAGAAATGGGCAAAAGGTAGCAGGGCAAGATTAGGCGGGCTCCTTCCTTCTACCTTCAATTCTATTATAACCGACTGAGAGAAGTAGGTAAGATTGCCTCCAGGAAAGGCGGGGGGACTTATGTCTTCCTGGGTCGCCGAACCCTTATTTTCAGTCTGTCCCCCGCCTCCTGGAGCCCTGATATGTTGATTGGGCCTTTGAGCCCTTGTGGCCATGGAGGCTTGGCCGGAACTTGACTATTCCTCAAGAGTGCTTTACGTTTGACAAGGACACGATGGCCCCCAACGGTGATTCACGTACTGTATATCACGCGCCCCTATAGCACGTAACGCTTCAACACAACATTAACCCATGGAGGGCGACATGAGCGAAGACCTCAAGCGCTTCATATGTCTGGGGTGTGGCTTCCTGTACGACGAAGCTCTGGGTCTGCCCGAGCACGGCATCGCACCGGGCACCCGCTGGGCGGATATCCCCGAGAACTGGGCATGTCCGGACTGCTTCTCGCCGAAACACGTGTTCCAAATGGTCGAGATTCCCTATGCCGCGGGTGAGCCCCATCTGCCGCGGGTGGGCCCCTTCGTGCCGCCGCCAGAGCCCTCACTCCATATCATATAGAGGAGGTGAACCGTGAAAACGTCTTTCGTAATTCAAGCCGAGGCGCGCGGCTACAACAAGTTACGGTCGACGGGCCCGCTCGCATCCTACATCTCAGGACATCCCGAGGCAGTTCTGTTTCGCCACTCGAGCTTCAACTTTGGACCGTATCAGGCCGGCCACGCAGGGTTCGGCCGACTGCGGGTATTCGGGGACGAGGTCTTTAGCGGACCCGGCTGCGGTTACAACATGCACCGTCATCACAACTTCATCATCTGCGCCTTCATCCTGCAGGGTGAACTTACGCACATCAACACGGTGGGCAACATCGATCAGCTGACATCGGGCGATTACTACGCGTTCTCCGCAGGCTCGGGAGGTAAGCACTGCGAGGTGAACCTGAAGAACGACGACATGCATGCCATATATATGTGGTTCCTGCCCGACCAGCTCCTGCTTCCCCCGTCGTACAGGCGAAACCATTTCGATGCCCTGGCCAATCGCAATCAGCTCGTGACGCTGGTGGGTAATGCGGACGGCGCGCTGCGCCTCTCGCAGGATGTCACGGTGTCGCGCCTGTCGAGTGACACGGCAATGGCGCTTGACTACGTGCCACGGTCGGCCTTGCACGGCGTCTACGTCTTCGTGCTGGAGGGTGAAGTCCATTGCGACGATGTCGCCCTCGCCCGCCGCGACAGCTGCGGAATCTGGGGTGCGGAGCGAATTAACCTCGGGACAGGGTCGCAGGAAACCGACCTGATGATCGTCGAAACGGCCCCATAGCTAAACGAAGTGACTCGATTCGTTCGGGTGTAACCGGCAAACAGACAGTCTTATGGCGGCGATGCAATGGAGAACGCAAATGCCCATAATGCAAATCTATTACCCGCAAGGATCGCTGACCGATGAACGCAAGGCGGCGCTCGCCCAGAAATTAACTGACGTCTTACTGCTGATGGAGGGCAACGCCAAGACGACTGCCGGTCTCGGCTTCGCGTCGGTTCTGTTCACCGAGGTCGCGCAATCGGACTGGTGGATAGGTGGCCGTACTGATGCCACCTACGTCATGCCGCCGGGCAAGTTTCTAGTTCGCGTAACCATCCCCGAAGGCTATATGAATCAGGCGCACAAGACCGAGGTCCATGCCGCAGTAACTGCCGCCATCGTGGCCGTCACCGGCAACCCCAATGATCCCGGGCAAGGAGGGAGCGTGCAGGTCATCATCGAAGAAGTTGCGGAGGGTAACTGGGGCGCCCATGGTAAGACCATCAGTCTTGCCGACATCGCCGACACGGTGGGGCTGCCCAAGAACGGGGAGCGTTTCCGATGGGTTCGAGCCTATTTCGATGCCAAAGCAAGGCAACTCGCGGCGGCGGGGTATCCTGCGGACCTTGGCGGCCTTCTGGACGATTCGAAATGATGACAGGTTCAAACGGTTTGCAGGCTGCTGTTGCACTCAGCAGCTGCGGCGGTTAGAACTCGTCGAGCTGAAGGCTTCAGCGCCTAGCCGCGACTTCGGCGACCGTTGCCGAGTTCAGGAAACGTGGTCAGTCCTTGACGCAGATTGAAGGATTGCCCAAACACTTGATGGAGCCGACTCCTTGCGGTCGCGGCTCACTATAGTGTTCAAACATTGCCACGGGAACGTTCACCTCTTTCGCCAATCCTCAACGCTTTCTTTGCAGCATCTGAGCCCCGCGCTTACGTCCCCGGGCTTGTCCAATGAAAGCAACCCTTGCCAAGGTCGATGTGGGATAGGTAGGTTAGTCCACGGATACGTCCCGGCAGCTAAGACCACATCCACATTGGTGTCACTGTACCCGTCTTGCAGCATGGTCCCAGGCATTTTCGGTTGTCCCATTGGTGATGCGATCCCGTTTAGGAGATTTATCGAAGCTGGCCGACCTGGGCCGGAGCGTGTCCGAAATCACTCCAGGGAGGTCTTCTGATGAAACAGTATGGGAGAAAGAAGAAGGACATAAGCCAGAAGAGCGGCTCCGGCTCATTCCCAATTATCAACAATGATGCCGCGGGGATCGACATTGGTTCGGAAGAACACTGGGTTGCCGTGCCGGAGGACCGGGACGAGAAGCCGGTGCGGCCCTTTGGCTGCTTCACGTCCGACCTCCACGCCATGGCCAGGTGGCTCAAGAAGTGCGGCGTCACGACGGTCGCCATGGAGTCGACAGGGGTCTACTGGATCCCTCCCTTCCAGATCCTTGAAGAGCATGGCTTGGAGGTAAAGCTCGCGAATGCCCGTCATGTCAAGAGCGTGCCCGGACGCAAGAGTGATGTCTCCTACTGCCAGTGGCTCCAACGCCTCCACACCTATGGGCTTCTCTCGGGTTCCTTCCGCCCCGACGATCAGATATGTGTCCTTCGGTCTTACTAGAGGCACAGGGCGAACCTTGTCCGCTACGCCTCGGACCATATCCGGCACATGCAGAAAACCCTCACCCAGATGAATCTTCACCTCCACAAGGTACTCTCAAATGTCACCGGGGTGTGACCGGTATGAACATCATCCGGGCGATCATCGACGGAGAACGTGACCGCCAGAAGCGTCCAAGGCGGAACGAATCGGTAAGAAGTACCAATGGATAGCTTATCACGAGATCCTGGCTCTGATTTCCGATCATTTTGAGTTTCGCATGGAGTACAGCGGTCAGGATGCCGGCCATGTTTACGATGGGCCTTGACAGCTTTACCTCAGAGATATTGATCCGTCTTGCACGATCAGATCTTCTCGAGGGGGCACGTCTTTGGACGGACACTCCCAGTCATGGTGGGGGGCGGAGTGGTATAACAAATGGGTCTATCCGGAGAACCCACAGGAGTGGGCAGAGCAACGTGACGACTTACCGAAAATCGAGAATTTGTTATATGTTTCACGCCCCGACGGCTCGTCTTTATGGCTCAACTTGCAAGGGTTCGTTCTGTGGAGACAGCCGCCACCGCCCGATCGTGAAGCCACTGACGTGGAATTGCGTGAAGTATGGTGCCTCTGTACTGGCTATCTGATTCGTCGAGGAGAGCTGGATGGGTTTACGAAATGGGCTGAAATAGTTGATTTCTGGGGTGATTGGATGCCCAGCCCGCCGAAGGCAGGGGAAATGTTCCTCGGAGAGCATTTCTGGTCGCCGGCGTATCACGACCTGGAGCGGCAATACTCCCGTGGCGATGGATGGGTCTCGCCAAAGCGAGGATTACGTCGACGACAGCGGCCGACTCGTTGCATTCGATCCGACTGCCAACGAAGGCGGTCCGGACGCCCTTTTCGTAGAGCAGGTGCTCTGGACGTGCTGCTTGCTGCCAAGAAGCTCGGAATCTGTTGGGTTGTGATAGACGAGAAGCATGCGGTTCAGCCTGGATTTAATCGCAGATATTATGCGACCCTTAGGATGTCGGGAGCGTATTCGTGTGTGCCGGACGGCAAGGGACCGGTAGGCTTCTTGAGGCACACGTTTAACAAAAGCGGCGGAGATGCCCCTACCTCCAACGCCATCGAGCCCTAACGTCTATCAATTCTGACACATGAAAATTACGAGCGGCAATTCTGAAGATTTATATGCCAACGTAGTCGAAGCTTTGCAAAGCGAGGCAAGTTAGGAACCAATGTTGCTGATCTTCGGCAACATGATTGACCACGGCCTTCTCTCCGGACCTGATGATTGGCGATACTGCAAATGCGGCCATCGAGCGTCACGACGAGGAGTCCCTTCGAGCGGTACGGGTTCCATAGTGCAGAAGGATCGATCAACGGAAAGGATAAGGGTGACTCTCCACGGCCTCCCCCGGATTTGCCGGACCTTGACAACACCACCTGTGTAGTGTATTGTAGTTTAAGAGGTGAGGTTGATGAGAACGGTATTATCCGTGAGCCTGCCTGATAAGATGGCGGCGGAACTTGATGCCATGGCGAAAGCCACGGGCCGGAACAAAAGCGACATCGTGAAAGAGTCGCTGAGCATTTTTCTTTGGGAGACCAAGTTCAAACAAGTAAAGAGCTGGCTGGTGAAGAAGGCAAAGGCCGCCGGGATTGTCACCGAGGAAGATGTGTTCAAAGTGGTGTCGTGAAGGTCGTTCTCGACACCAATGTCCTCGTGGCCGCGTTTCTTTCGGAGGGCATCT
>JBEKJU010000107.1:0-10343 GCA_050011095.1 Syntrophorhabdales bacterium | reverse complement strand
GCGGTCGCCCCCTCTGCGGGCAAAGCCACGACCCGCAAGCGGGTGCCCCGAGACTCCCTGCTCAAAGACTCGCTCCGCTCGTTGTCTTGGATACCCTGCTGCTTGCAGCAGGGTCATTTATTGATGCCGCACCGGGGGTATCAAAATTGCTACACCTCAGGACAATGCCCCGCCCCATTCAGGGGGCGGTAAACGGCCGGGAGGAAAAGAATGGAACTGACATCGGAACAGAAAGACATACGGAAAGCGGCCCGCGAGTTCGCCGAGGGCGAGTTCAAGGAAAGGGCCCGCGAGTTCGACGAGAGGGAAGAGTTCGACCCGTCCCTTTGGAAGAAGGCCTGTGAGAACGGATTTGTGGGGACCTTCATAAAAGAGGAGTACGGCGGTCATGGGCTCGGCTACCTCGAACACTCGCTCATTTCCGAAGAATTCTGGCGGGTTGACCCTGGATGCGGTCAAGCTGTCCTCTCCTGCACCTTCGGTTCGGAGATGATCCAGGCCTTTGGGACGGAGGAGCAGAAGAGGAGCTATCTGCCTCCCCTCGTTGCGGGTGACGCCATTCTCGGCTTCGGCATCACGGAGGCGGATGCGGGAAGCGATGTGACATCCGCCAAGACGCGGGCGGAGAAGCCCGGTGACAGGTACGTCATCAATGGCTCGAAGATGTTCATCACGAACGGCTGTCTCGCGCAGCACCTTCTGGTTTTTTGCCTCACCAACCCGGACGAGGCGGATGCCCACAAACAATACAGCGTCATCCTCATCGACACGGACCAGCCGGGCTACGGAGCGACCAAGATACACGGGAAAATGGGCATTCGCGCCTCGAATACGGCGGAGATCAGCCTGGATGGCGTCGAGGCGCCCCTTGCCGGCCTCATCGGCAAGGAAGGCCGCGGCTTTTACCAGCTCATGGACTTCTTCAACAAGACGCGCAACCATGTGGCCGCCCAGGGCGTCGGACTGGCCCAGGGCGCCCTCGAAATGGCCATCAGCCATGTGAAGCAGAGAAAGGCCTTCGGCGCTACGCTCTCCCGCCTCCAGGGTGTCCAATTCAAGATAGCGGAGATGGCAACCCGCATCGAGGCCGCCCGAAGCCTCTACTGGAGGGCCGCCTATCTTCTGGATAAGGGAAGACCCGATCCCGCCCTCATCTCCATGGCAAAATGGAACGCGGGAGAGACGGCGGTATCGGTGGCGAACGAGGCCCTGCAGCTCCATGGCGGCTACGGCTACATCAACGAGTACGACATTCAGAGGTTCTACAGGGACGCAAAGATCGTGGAGATATACGAGGGCTCCAAGGAGGTCGAAAAGGCGGTCATCGCGGGTGAGCTGCTGAGATAACATTTTTGATTTTTGATTGATACATTTTTGGCGAGAATATGATACAATCGAATTAACAAAAAAACGGGGGGGATTCATGAAGAGGTTTCTTGTTCTCCTGGCCGCCTTGTTCTGTATCATCCTTGCCTGTCCCGCCTTTGCCCAGCATTACATCACCATAGGCGTTCCCACGTCGCTCAAGCTCATAGAGGGGTATGAGGGCAATAGGGCCGCCCGGCTCGCCGTTGAGGAGATCAACGCAAGGGGCGGGGTCAAGGTGGGAAATGAAAAAAGACTCCTCAGGATCGAGTCCCTCGACATACGGGACGGGGAACCGGGCGTACCCGTTTCCGAGGCCCTGCTCGGCATAGAGAAACTGATCCTCGACAAGAAGATCTACGCCGCTGTCGTGGGGAACTTCCGCTCGGAGGCCCTCCTCGCGGCCATGGATATCTATTCGAAATACAAGATCATTAATATCGGCACCATCGCCATGTCCCCGAAGTTCCAGGAGAAGGTGCTGAGCGACAGGCAGAAGTACAAGTACTCCTTCCGGAACTGCCTCGACTCGAAATATGCCTTCTATTACGTGAGCGGGCTAATGAAGTACGTCAACCAGGAGTTCGGCTACAACAAGGTCTTCATCGCCACCCAGGACGTCCTCTGGGCCTCGACAATAGGCGATCTCATGGCAAAGTGGTTCAAGGAGAACGGATGGACGGTCATCGATTTCCAGCGCTACCCAACCGGGGCCACAGACTTCTCCTCGGGCCTTCTGAGGGCGCGGCAGGCGGGCGCCCAGGTGATCCTGCCGGTCTTCGACATGCCGACGAGCGGCGTCCTGGTGAAACAGTGGCGGTCGATGAAGGTCCCCGCCCTGATGGCCGGCTTCGTTTCCCCCTTTTCAGGGACCAAGGCATGGCAGACCTTCCAGGGGGAAATCGAAGGGGCCGTGCACGTGATGTGGGAGATCGGCCATATCCCGGTGAAGGGTTATGCCCCTGCGGGGCGGTTCTATGACGCCTATAGGAAGAGGTGGGGAGAAGAGGTCCAATCAGGGCACGGGGTATCGGCCGCCTACGATGCGGTCTATGTCCTCGCGAACGCCATCGAGCGTGCAGGGACGACAGACCCCGACAAGGTGGCTGATGCCATCGCGCGGACCGATATGGCGGGCTCGGTGGGAAGGATCAAGTACGACCAGGGTCACCAGCTGATCTTCGGGAACGACCCTAATACGACCGCCCTGGCCGCCGCTTTCCAGTGGAGGAAGGGAAGGAGGCTCGTGATCTTCCCTGCGTCTATCGCGGAATCGAAGATCGAGAAGCCGGGCTGGATGAAGTAGGGCCGCCATGATCGTTTACGGCCTGGTCAATAGCGCCGTCCTCGCATTGATGGCCCTCGGTTTCAACCTCACCTTCGGCATCAGCGGGGTGGCGAACTTCACGTACGGGGCGATCTACGTCGTGTCGGGCTTCCTCACCTGGAGCCTCATCAACAAGCTCCACCTGCCCTACGTTGTCTCGGCGGCGCTCACCATCGTGATCATCGGGGTCGCCGGGGCGTGCCTTTATAGCCTCATTCTGAAGCGGATAAGGGGTTTGGTCATATCGGAGGTGATCGCGACCTTCGGCATCGCCCTCATACTCCTCGAACTGCTCCGGTCGATCGGCTTCATCGGCTTCAACTACTCCCTTCCCGTATTCATCGACGGTTCCGTAGAGATCCTCGGGGCCTACGTCGATATCCAGAGGCTCCTCGTCATTCTCCTCGGGGCCTGCTGCATCGTCACGCTCTACATGTTCACCCACCACACGAAGATCGGCCTCGCCTTTCGCGGCATTGCCCAGGAGGAGCACACGTCACTCTCCCTGGGGATCAACCCGGACAGGATCGCGGCCCTCAGCATGGGCCTCGGCTCCGCCCTCGGCGCCTTTGCCGCTATCGTCATACTCCCCCTCGGCACGATCACCGTCGACGGGGGCTACGATGTTTTGATCAATGCCCTCTCGGTCTGCATCGTGGGCGGCCTGGGGAGCACCTTCGGCGTGATCGTCGCGGCCTTCATCATCGGATATGCCCAGACGCTCACCTCCATGTACATTTCGGAGCACTGGGTGATGATCGTGAGCCTCCTCGCCATCCTCGTTATCCTCGCCGTCAGGCCCTCGGGTCTCCTCGGCCACCAGAAGGAACTGGAGGAGAGGGTATGAAGGAGGGTTACCGCAAAGAGCGCATCGCGAGGGGAATCAAGGCGAGGTCGGACGATATTTATGCGGTCATGTCATACAGGGAAATATGGTACCTCGTCTTCCCCAGGCTCGTGCCGACCGTGGGCTTCACCGTCCTTGCCCTGCTTCTGCCAGAGTACTGGCAGAAGGTGGTCGTCACGACCTGCATCTTCGCCATGCTCGCCGTGTCCTGGGATTTCCTGTCTAGCTGCGGTCTTCTCTCACTCGGTCAGGCCCTCTTTTTCGGCCTCGGTTCTTATACGGCGGGGGTTCTCAACCACTATTTCCACCTCCCCATCTACGTTACGATCCCCGCGGCCACCCTCGTCGGCGCCTTCCTCTCCACGGTCATCCTCCTCCCCGTCATCCGCCTCCGGGGCATCTACTTCGCCATGGTCACCCTGATACTGCCTCTTATGCTCGGAAGGGTGATAGAGGCGACGAGGGTGTTCGGGGGAACCGAGGGGCTCACCGGTTTGACCCCCTTTCCCAACACGTGGGTGCAGCTGGCTTTCGTCATCGCCGCCATGTGGGCTTCCCTCTTCGGCCTCAGGCGGTTCCTCGGCTCGGATTACGGACTGATCTTCGTGAGCATCAGGGATAACGACAGGGCGACCATGGCATCGGGCATCAACATCTACGCCTTCAAGGCGCAGGCTCTCTTCATCGGGAGCGCCATCTGCGCCTTCTGCGGGGCCTTCATGACCCATTCGTACATGTTCACCGGCATGCCTGTTTTCGCCATGGAGTATTCGATCCTCCCCATTGCGGCTTCCGCCATGGGGGGCATCGGGACGCTCGCGGGACCCCTTCTCGGCGCCTGCCTCCTCGTGCCGCTCTCGGAGCTTCTGCGCGAGTTCGGCACCATGCGCATCGTCTTCTATGGCCTGATCCTGGTCATCTGCGTGGTGGCGTTGCCCGAGGGCATATTCCACTACCTCTCACGGAAGTATAACGAGCTTGAAAGGTGGGTAAGGCTGGAATAGATGGGCATCCTTGAGGTCAAGAACATCACGAAGACCTTCGGCGGGGTCATTGCGCTGGACGGGGTGAGCGTGAACGTGAAGGAAAATACGCTCCTCGGCATTATCGGGCCCAATGGGTCGGGCAAGACGACCCTCGTCAATGTCATCACCGGCTTCGTGAAACCGGACAGGGGCAGCGTCCTCTTCAGGGGCAGGGAGATGATCGGGTACGCCCCCTACAGGGTAAGCAACATGGGCATCGGAAGGGCCTTCCAGATGGTGAAGCCCTTCTTCCACCTTCCCGCGTACAGGAACATGATCATACCCCTTTTTTCTCCGCGCGTCAGGGCCTCCTCGGGCGGCGCCTACGGCGACAAGGACGCGGTGGCCCTCGATCTTTTGGAGGAGGTCGGTTTCGAGCGCGACTCTTCGGTGCCCTACAAGCCGGCGAGCGTCCTGCCCCACGGCTACCTCAAGAGGCTCGAACTTGCGCGCCTCATCGCCCTCAAGAGCGACGTCTTCATCCTGGACGAACTCTTCTCAGGCCTTTCCATAGCCGAGGTCACGAGCATCATTCCCATTATCGAAAAGCTCCTTCTTGAGGGGAAGACCGTCATCATGGTGGAGCACAGGCTGAAGGAGCTATTCCGGATTGCCAACAAGGTGATCGTCCTCAATTACGGCAAGAAGATAAAGGAGGGGGTCCCGAAGGATATACTGGAGGACGAAGAGGTGAAACGGGCCTACCTCGGCGTGGAGGTGTAGCGATGGCTTCATTGGCGCACCCGTTGGCGAAGGCGGGGTCAAACAGTTGCTGAAGATCGACAAGCTCATGGTCTTCTACGAAAACGCCCTTGCCATAAACGAGCTGTCGATCCACGTGGATCAGGGTGAAATAGTTGGTCTCATCGGCTCCAACAGCGCCGGCAAGACGACTCTCATGAATACGGTGTCCGGCCTCATTCTCGATACGAAGCTCAAGGAGCAGCGCCGGGGAGGCGAGAGGATCACGATATTCGGCAACCTATCCTTCCTCGGCAAGGATATCACCCACACGTGGGCCGATGAGCGCGTGAAGATGGGTATGGTCCTGTCCCGCGAGAGGCATCCCGTCTTCGTGGAGAGCGACGTGGAAGAGAACCTGAGGATCGCGTCCTATCTCTTGCCGAGGAGGGAGGTACGGGAGGCCATCGCGCATATCTATCACATCTTTCCTGCCCTCCTCCCCTTGAGAAAAAGAAAGGCGGGGTTTCTGAGCGGAGGCGAACAGCAGATGCTCGCCATCGGCATGGCGCTCATGGCAAAGCCGAAATTGATGCTCCTCGACGAGCCCCTCCTCGGCCTCGCCCCGGCGATACAGGTGAAGCTCATCGATTCGATCATCAAGATCAGGGGTGAGACAGGCGTCACGATCCTCATCTGCGAGCAGTTCGCAAGACCTGTGCTGCCTATCATCGACAGGGGATATGTCGTTGAGAACGGCATGCTCACCCTCCATGGGACGGGTGACGAGCTCTACAACAACCCCGAGATCAAGGCAGCCTATTTTGGAGTGTGACCCGCAAATGAACGTATACGGGTCTTTCCGTCAGGTCGTCGAAGAAAACAGGGGAAGGCCGGCCTTGATATACCTCGGCGAGGTGTTCAGCTACGGCGACCTTTTCGAGGCAGTCGAGTCCCTCTCCTCGGGGTTAGCGTCACTGGGCATGGGACAAGGGGACAGGATAATCATCTATCTGCCCAATACGCCCCAGTGGATCATAAGCTGGCTTTCGATCCAGAAGATCGGCGCCGTCGCAGTCCCTATCGCCCCCATCTACACCTCAAGGGACCTGCGCTATATCGCAGGCGATTCCGGCGCCCGCACGGTCATCTGCGCGGACACGAATTTCGGCTATGCCAAGGAACTGAAAGAAGAGGGGGCGCTCGACAATATCATCGTGACGAGGATGGGCGATCTTCTGCCCCTGTACAAGCGGTTCATAGGAAAGGCCTTCGACAGGATACCGGAGGGTAAGGTCGAGCGCGGCCGGGGCGTCATCAGGCTCAAGCACCTCATGAAGAGAAGGGCCGCCGTGGAGGCCGCTTCCGTGGGGGGCCACGACGTCCTCGAGATGCTCTATACAGGGGGGACGACGAAGAACCCGAAGGGGGTCCCGCTCACCCACGCCCTTTTCCTGGACTCGGTTACTGCGCAGCTCGAAATCGCCTATCCCCTCGTCCCGCCGACGGAAAACGTCATCCTTCAGGGCGGTCCGCTCTTCCATATCCTGGGCCAGGTCTTCGGTCTCGGGCCCCTGATAGTGACAGGGGACTCCGTCATCCTCATGCCGAAGGTCAATATCGACGCCATCCTTTTTTCCGTCCAGCTCTACAGGGCGAAGACCTTTTTCGGTGTCCCCGCGCTCTACAGGATGATCCTCGAACACGACAGGGTCGACTTCTATGACATCTCCTCACTCGTCTACTGCATGAGCGGCGGCGACGTCCTTCCCCGGGAGATAGCCCGCCGGTGGGAGGAGAAGTTCGGCAAGGAGATATACGAAGGCTATGGCGCGACGGAGACGTGCGGCGGCGTAACCATGTCGCCCGTGGACGAACCGAGGCCCGCAGGGACGATCGGCAGGACGGTGAGGACGAAGAACGTGAGGATCATCGATGAGGCGACCCTGGAGGGGATGCCCCAGGGAGAGGCAGGCGAGCTCATCGTCTCGTCCGACCACATGGTCAACGCCTACTGGAACAAGCCCGAGGAAACGGCCGAGGCATTCCTCCAGATCGATGGGTCACGGTGGTACAGGACAGGCGATGTGGTCAAGATGGACGGGAAGGGTTTCTTCTTCTTCGTCGACCGCACTGCCGATACCATAAAACACAAGGGATACCGCGTCTCCTCTTCAGAGATAGAGGCGGCCCTGCAGGAGCATCCCGCCGTTCTCGCCGCATGCGCCGTGGGCATACCGGATGAACGGGTCGGGGAGAGAATAAAGTGCTTCGTCGTCCTCAAGGAGGACGTGAAGGGGGTGAGCGGGTACGAGCTTATACACTGGTGCAGGGATCATCTCGCCTCTTATAAAATCCCCAATTACATAGAATTCAGGGACATGCTCCCTAAGTCCAAGGTGGGGAAGCTCCTCAGGAGGGAGATGAGGCGGGAAGAACGAAAGCGCCACGAGGAACAGGATTAGCCAAGGGTCCCTATCCCTATTTTCCACCTGCCACGTCGCAGCCGACAAGCCGCTCCAGGGCCAGGACCATGGCCGAGTGGTCGAGGTCGAGGCAACCCGCGGCGCCTGCGGCGGTGAAAAGCTCCTGGGCCGTTGCGGTAGCGGGAAGGCTAACGCCTAGATTCCTGCCTGCCTGCAGGGCAAGATTCAGGTCCTTTTGGTGAAGCCTGATCGTGGAACCCGGTTGAAACGCGCGCGTGATCATGCGCTCTCCGTGGATTTCTAGGACCTTGCCGGCGGCGAATCCGCCGAGGAGGGCCTCTCTGACCTTCACCGGGTCGGCGCCTGCCCGGGACGCGAGAAGCAGCGCCTCCCCCACCGCTTCTATCGTGACGGCGACGACGATTTGATTGGCCACCTTGCAGACCTGCCCGTCTCCATTGCCCCCGATATGGACGATACCCTTTCCCATCTTCTCGAAAAACGGTCTTATCCGCTCGAAGACCTCCGGTTTGCCCCCCACCATAATGGAGGGTGTCGCGCTTTGGGCCCCGATCTGCCCGCCCGAAACGGGCGCGTCGAGCATTTCTACGCCCTGACCAAGGAGCCTTTCGGCGAACCTCCTCGTCTCGATGGGGGAGATGGAGCTCATGTCGACCACGACGGAACCGGGACGGAGAACCGGCGCGACACCATCGGGCCCGAAGAGGGCGTCCGCCACATCGGGCGTATCCGGAAGCATGAGAAAAAGGACGTCCGATCGGGCTGCCACCTCCCGCGCGTTCTTGCAGACCTTGGCACCCCTGGCCGCAAGGTCCTTTGCCCGCTCCTCGATGAGGTCATAGACGTGAAGGCGGTAGCGGGCCGTCACGAGGTGACCGGCCATGGGTGCGCCCATGATCCCGAGTCCTATAAACCCGACCTCATACCGAATCGTCTTCTTCGCCATCTCTCTCCTCCTTTGCCCCATTCTTTACCCTATTCCAGCACGATGAAGACCACCTCGTAGAGGGCGGCCATTCCCGTGACCGCAGTTAGGAAAGACCACCTCCCCGTTGATTGATATTCATAAAAAGGCGCCTCCCCGGCATAAGGGATTTCTCTGCTGTATGCTGTGATTAAGACCACCAATCCTAATCAGGAGGTGCCTCATGACATTGTACTGTGGAATCGATGTTCATGCAAAGAATAGCTACCTCGCGACAGCAGTTCCCGACGCGCGGCGGAGACGTGCGCTCCTGGTGGCCATCCCTGCCGTTCCCTCACGCCATACTGAGCTTGCAAAACCACGGAAACCACACATAAAGGCAGAGAATCTCTCGGACGGAAAGAGAACTCCCGAGTATTGAACGTGTCCGCAGGCATGAAAGGGCTTCACCGAGAATTGCCGCCGAAAAACCGGGGATTGCCGGCCAAAAACCGATCCATTTGACTAATGCCCGCGGTTCAGGTATAGTCGTGTTGAGCTTCATCTAGGGAGGTTGATAAGGCATGTGCCAGGAATGCGGATGCGGCCAGCCGGGGCCGGCAAAAATCGATGGAAAACCGGCGGAAGAGGTCTCCTCGCCACTCATGAGGGGCAACACGGCAGGCGAGCCCGGCGCGGGTCCGCCGCATGTGCATGCGCACGACCATGAGGGTCACACGCATGTGCACGATCATCATCACGACCACGACCATGACCATGATGACCACGATCACACCCACCGCACCATCGAGCTCCATCAGTCTGTTTTTGCCGCGAACGACCGACTGGCCGAACGAAACCGGGGTTTTTTTCGTGCTCTGAACCTGCTCACCGTGAATATGCTCTCCTCGCCCGGCTCAGGGAAGACCAGCTTTATTAAGAGTACCATCGAAAGGCTCGGGGCGGACCGCCGTGTCGGCGTGATCGTGGGCGATCTGGAAACGGATAACGATGCCCGCCGTCTACGGGTGACCAATGCGCCCGTCGTGCAAATCACGACAGGCACCCTCTGCCACCTGGACGCCGCCATGATTGCCAGGGCCCTCGGGAACATGGACCCGAGGTCCCTCGACATCCTCATTATCGAGAATGTGGGCAACCTGGTCTGCCCCTCTTCCTTCGATCTCGGCGAGGACCTGCGGGTGGCCCTTCTCTCGGTTACCGAAGGCGAGGACAAGCCCCTCAAGTATCCACCGCTCTTTCGGTTTGCCGACGTTATCGTTGTGACGAAGGTCGATTTGGCCCTCGCGGCGGAGTTCGACCGCGACGCCGCCCTCGACAACATCTCCCGTGTCAACCCCCACGCGCCTGTCTTCGAGGTGTCTTCCCGGACGGGCCAGGGGATCGATGCCTGGTGCGATTATCTAAGGGAATTCAGGCCGCGCGATATATAGACCGTCCCTTGCGGGCAAAACGTGGGTGCTATCCGCTATCAACCGACGGCCGGGGGATAGGCGATCTTCCGCGACCGCGTGTGCCGCCGTCGGCGGCATTCAGCAAGAAGGAAGCGCATCATAAAACAGGATTCGTCGCGCTCTTCGCCCCTGAGGAGAGGCTGTCGCGCCCCTTGAGCGACCTATTACCCGTGCGCAGCCGGGTCCACATGGCGTATCACCCCAAGCTCTCTTGATCCCTCAGCTTGAACATCCCCACGATCTCGTTGAGCTTCTCGCTTATGGCGGCTATC
>JBEKJU010000106.1:0-10390 GCA_050011095.1 Syntrophorhabdales bacterium | reverse complement strand
ATGGCGGTATTGACCGAGGCATAGCCGGTCAGCATGATCACCTCCATGGTAGGCTCCATCTGTTTTAGCCGCAAAAGGAGCTGGACCCCATCCATGTCGGGAAGTCTTATATCGACGACCGCCACATCGAACATCTCATTCGGGATGAGGGAAAGGGCGTCTCCCGCGCAGGAAACGGTGACGACATCCATGCCCTCATCGATGAGCTGCTCCTTGAAGGCTTCGGCGAGGCGTACTTCATCATCGACGATTAACACACGAACCATTGTATCTACCTTTCATTGCCCTCTTTCCCCGACGGGGGGAGCATGACGAGGAATATCGTGCCGCATCCCGGCCTCTCCTCCAGTCGCACCGTGCCCCCCATGTTGCTAAGCAGCTCCCGGCAAAGGGAGAGCCCGATGCCTATGCCTTTTTTCCGCTCCTTTGTCGTAAAAAACGGCTCAAAAATCTTATCTGCAATCGAACCGGGGATGCCGATCCCATTATCCTCCACCTCGACGAGGATATTCTCCCTTTCGGCCCTGGTCCTGATCACTATTGTCCCATCCAGCCTGCCCTCCACCGCGTCGAGGGCATTCGTCAGGAGATTCAGGAAGACCTGGCGAAGGCCGGCCACGTCAGCCCTGGTGAGCGGCAGCAAGGGATCGAATTCCCTCACGATCCTTATATTGGATTTGCCCACGTTGATCAATTCGAGAAGGCCGTTGATCAATCCGTTGACATCAACGTCCGTGACCTCGAACCCTTCCTTCTGGGGTAAACTCAGGAGGTCATCCATCACGATCTTGCACCTGAAGGCCTCCTCGGCCACAATATCCAGGTAACCGGCAAGCTTGTCCCGTTGGGCCGGTCCCGTTGCCTCCTGCCCGAAGTACTTTTTCGCAAGCTCCGCGTAGGCGACAATCATGGCGAGGGGATTGTTGAGCTGATGGGCGATTCCCGCCGCAAGCTTTCCTATGAACGACATCTTTGCTTCCTGCATGAGCTTGGCCCTTGTCTTCACCCTGGTCGTTGTTTCTTCTATGATGCAGAGAAGACCTTCAACGCTCCCGTCCTTCCCCTTGAGGGGTACACCCTTGAAATCGATGTAGAGCTTTTTGTCGCCTTTCCAATTGACGAAAGGGGAGTCCCAGAGCTGAAAAGGCTCTCCCCGCAGGCCCCTCTTGATGTGCTTCGCAAGGCCTGATCTTACCGTAAAGGGGTTCTTGAGCCAGTTAAAGCCGATCAACTTTTCCTCGGCCTTTATGCCGAGACCGGTGAGGGCGCCCAGCGCGGGGTTGACGCTCGTGAAGAGGCCGTCCCTGTCCAGGGTGAAAATCGCGACCGGCGCATGATCGACTATCGTCTTGTTTAGTTCATTGGCGAGACGAAGCTCGTATTCCGCCTTTATCCTTTCCGTAATGTCCTCGATGCTTCCCTCGTAGTGGGCGTCGGGACCATAAGGATCGCGCGTCACGCGGGCATTGATGGAGACCCAGATCTTGCTGCCGTCCTTCCTGTACCACTGGCACTCGAATCCCCTGATTATGTCGTCCCGTTTGAGGGCGTCCATGAACTCCGCGCGACGTTCGGGCTCGGTGTAAAGCTGATGGGTCATGTCCGTCACCGCCGCGACAAACTCGTCAGGGGTTTCGTACCCCATCATCCTGGCAAGAACCGGGTTCACCACGAGGAACTGTCCGGCGGGCGTGCTCTGAAAAATACCCTCTACCGCGTTTTCGAATATGCCGCGGTATCTCTCCTCCGCGCGACGCAGCAACCCCTCCGCCAGCTTTCGCTCGGTAATATCCTGCAGCGTCCCGATTACCGCCGACTCCCCCCCGTACTCGGTACGGGACGCGTAGACCTCAACGTTCACCGTGCGCCGGTCCTTGGTGATACCCCGAAATTCGTAGCGGGCGGACTTGATCCTGCCCGATACCCTCCTCCTTATGCTCTCCTCCACCATGTCCTGATCTTCGGGCAGGACAAGATCCCTCGGGGCTTTCCTGTCGACCACTTCTTCGACGTCATAGGCGAATATCTCGGCGAACCTGGGATTGACGTATCTGAACAGGCCGTGCTGTATAAGGTAAATGCCGACAAGGGATTTTTCGGAAAGATCGCGGAACTTTCTTTCCGATTCGCGTAGCGCCTTTTCAACGGTGATCTTTTTTGCCGCCCCCTTTTTCCCGGCTTCCGGGCCGGCCTCGGGCCGGCGATCTTCCGGCCCGCCATTGTCATGCTTCCCGCTCTCTCGCGAAGGGGACCTGGAGGTGCTCACAAGGATAGCGCTCCTTCCATACAATCTCGGCTATTTGCCGCTGATTTTCAAGATATTTTTTGACGGGAGCGGACGAAGTCCGCCAACGTGGGACCGTTACCTCGATGCCCGCCTCTATCGGCTTGGGCGCGTAAGCCTCGCCTTCGGCGGCCCCGGTAGGGGGCGAGCGCGGCGGATTGGTAGTGGATAGTGACGCCTTTTGTCACCCTGTTTTAGGGCGTCACCCCTTCCTGGAGTTTTCCGGGGCAATTCCTCCCTGATCCCTTTTCGGACCCGTTTTGACCGGGTTGGGTCCCAGAGCCTTTACCTTTTCGGTAATCTCACGGGCTGCCTCGGCGAATTGCCGGCCCATGGCGGACGACATGTTGTACATGCCGGCGCGGTCGCCCCCTACCCCACACTCATCGAGCAGGTGGCGGAGATACTCGACCCGTTTTCTCGCCCGCAGATTCCCCACCTCGAAATGGCAGTTCCCCTCCAGGCATCCGAACAGAAAGACCCCGTCCGCGCCGGCCTCGAATGCCTTGAGGGCGTGAATGAGATCGAATCTGCCCGTGCACGGGACCTTGACGATCTTTACGTTTGTCGGGTACGAGAGCCGCATGGAGCCGGCCAGGTCGGCCGCGGCATACCCACAGTACTCGCAACAAAAAGCAACGATGTTCGGCTCAAACTCTTCCATCTTCTTTTCTCCTCCAAGGATCGGATACTTTCCGTGATCTCTCTGCCCACGGAAGCGCGTGTTCGACGGCGCGCGTTATCTGACGCGTATTTTCCCCCTGGGTTCTCGCGCGAAGCGGCCTATAACCCAGTAAGGCACCGACAGCCTGGACGCCTCCCGAGCGAAGCCGTCCACATGATCTTCGTCGAGGGCGATGAGCAGCCCGCCCGAGGACTGGGGATCAAAGACAAGATCGAGGAGGAAGCCGCCGGCTTCAGCCTCTATGAAGGGGGCGTAAAAATCCCTGTTCCGGTAAAGGCCGCTCGGGAGAAATCCCTCGGCGCGAAGCTCCTCGGCCTGGGGGAAGTGGGGCAGCTTTGCCGTGTAGATCTCCACCCCGAGGCCCTCCTTTATCATCTCCTTGAGATGGCCGGCAAGGCCGAAGCCCGTGACGTCCGTCGCCGCGTGGGCGCCTGCCGAAAGCATGGCTTCCGATGCGCCGCGATTGAGGGTCGCCATGACCTCGATCAGGTACTTCTCCGTCTCCCCCGAAACCCGGTTACCTTTGATCGCGGTGATCAGGATGCCCGTGCCGAGGGGCTTCGTTAGGATGAGGAGATCGCCCGGCCGCGCGCCCTCGTTCCTCACGATCCTTTCCGGATGGACAAGGCCCGTTACCGAAAGCCCGTACTTTATCTCCTCGTCGTCAACGCTGTGCCCGCCGAGAAGGCTCGCTCCCGATTCCCTCACCTTGTCGATCCCTCCCCGGAGGATCTCCCGCAATATCGCGATGTCGAACTTTTTCGGCGAGAAGCACACGATGTTGAGGGCCGTTACGGGCCGGGCGCCCATGGCGTAGACATCGCTCAGGGCGTTCGCGGCGGCGATCTGGCCGAACGGATAGGGATCGTTCACCACAGGGGTGAAAAAATCAACGGTCTGAACAAGAGCCAGATTGTCGCTTATCCGGTATACCCCCGCATCCTCAAACCCTTTGAGGCCGACGATCACATTTTCATCCTCCGGGACATCGATCCCGCAGAGTATGTTTGAGAGATCACCGGGCCCTATTTTCGCTGCGCACCCGCCAAAGCGGGCATGATGGGTAAGTTGTATGTCCAAAGGCTTCTCCTTTCGCCATCGGTTCTGTCCGTGCCCAATGGAAACGGCCAAAAAGACAAAAACGGCCGGCATACGCCGGCCGCCTGAGGAGAAGCCCGGAAGGGGCTTACAGGGGTAGGGGGAGAATCCGCTCCGTTGCCGTACGTATGGAGGCGAAACGACGCGCGCCACCCGGCGCACCTCTATCATGTCACGAATGTACTCTGAACATTGCTCTCCTTTGCCCGTCGTTATTCACATGCATCATCTTCATAACTGTAAACCAGAACGAGAATGCAAGTCAAATTCTTCGGCGGTCCGGCCGCATAAAGAGATCCGGTCGCCTATCCTTTCGCCCGCCCTCGTGGGCTCATGCCGGGTCCTCCATTCCGGGCCTTGATTTTGAGCGCGAAAAACAAGACCGAAAAGGGACCTGGAGGATATCGGCCTTTTCTATTTGACTTATAGAAGTATTTGATTTAGCATAGGGCTATCAGCAGCGTGACTTCCGGCGCTCGTAAGGAGGTGAGACCATGCCGCGTCCGGCGCCCTTTTCTCTCATATGAGCGGTCCCATGCGGCCGCGAAAGGCCTAGGCTAGGTCTTCAGGCTCCATGCAAGGAGGGAGAAAGGAGGTTTGTACGTCCCGCAGCTCCCGTCTCACCCTGATCTTTCCCCCCACCTTTTCCCCCTTTTTGTAGTCTTGTATCGGCCGTGACACTATTCGTCTTCTTTTCAGGGAAAGACGGGTTGTCACGGCAAAAAGGCGCACCCCTGGAAGGTGCGGAAACCGTAAGGAGGGTAGCATCCATGTCTCAAAATGGAAAGAACGGGATTCCAAGGACCGGCGTTTATGTCTGCCATTGCGGGTCGAACATTGCGGGCACCGTTGATGTCAAGGCTGTCGCGGAATACGCGGCCGGCCTGCCGGGTGTGGTCGTCTCGCGGGATTACAAATACATCTGTTCCGACCCCGGCCAGCAGCTCATCCAGCAGGACATCGCGGACCACAAGCTGGAGCGGGTCGTGGTGGCCTCGTGCTCGCCCAAGATGCACGAGCCGACCTTCCAGAACGCCGTGGCAAAGGCAGGCATGAACCCTTACTACTTTGCCATGGTCAACATCAGGGAGCACGCCTCCTGGATCATCAGGGACAAAGCGCAAGGCACGGAGAAGGCGAAAAGGCTCGTCCGCGCCGCCGTCTCCCGGGTCGCCCTGCAGGAAGAGCTGTTCTCCCGCACCGAGCCGGTCACGCCGGCGGCCATGGTGGTAGGGGGCGGCATCGCCGGCATCCAAGCGGCCCTGACCACCGCCGAGGCGGGCTATCGGGTCTATCTGGTCGAGCGCTCGCCGTCCATCGGCGGCCATATGGCCCAGCTCGACAAGACGTTCCCCACCATAGACTGCTCCATCTGCATACTCGGTCCGAAGATGGTCGATGCGGGCAAGCACAAGAACATCACGCTCCTCAGCTACTCCGAGGTAGTAGATGTCTCCGGCTACGTCGGCAACTACAAGGTGAAGGTCAGGCGGAAACCCCGCTACGTGCACGAGGACGCCTGCGTGGGCTGCGCCCAGTGCATCGAGGCCTGCACGTACAAGGAGGCGAAGTTCCCCGACGAGTTCAACATGGGCCTGGGCAAGCGGAAGCCCATCTATATCCCCTTCCCCCAGGCCACCCCGCAGGTGGCGGTAATCGATCCCGAGCGGTGCATCCAGCTCAGGACGGGTAAATGCAAGAAGACTTGCGCCGCGGCCTGCGACCGGAAGGCCATCGACTTCGAGCAGAAGGAAGAGATCGTGGAGCTAGACGTGGGAACCATCGTCATCGCCACCGGCTTCGATACCTTCGATGCCACCCGTACCCCTCAGTATGGCTATGGCAAGTACCCGAACGTCTATACGGCCATGGAGGTGGAGCGGCTGATAAGCGCATCGGGGCCCACGGAAGGGGAGATAATCACCAGGGACGGACGCCACCCCGAAAGCGTGGCCATCGTCCACTGCGTGGGATCCCGCGACGAGAGGACAAACAGATACTGCTCCCGCGTGTGCTGCATGTACTCACTGAAGCTGGCCCATCTGATCAAGGACCACACGGGGGCCGAGGTCTACAACTTCTACATCGACATGAGGACGCCGGGGAAGGGATACGAGGAGTTCTATGACAAGCTGCTGGCTGAGGGTGTCCAGTTCATCCGCGGACGCGTCGCGGAAGTGACCGACTGGGCAATCAAGCCGGAGGAAGAGGGAAAGCTCGTAATCAGGGCGGAGGACACGCTGATAGGCGTGGTGAGGCGGATACCCGTCGACATGGTCGTCCTCTCCACGGGGCTCGAACCTCAACACGACGCCGCATCCGTCGCCACCATCTTCGGCATAAGCCGGGGCGCCGACGGCTTCTTCGCCGAAGCCCATGTTAAGCTCCGGCCCGTCGAGACGAACACGGACGGCGTCTTTCTGGCGGGGTGCGCCCAGGGACCCCGCGACATCCCCGATACCGTAACCCACGCGGGCGCTGCCGCATCCATGGCCATCGCCCTCCTGGACAAGAAGGAAGTCACCATCTCGCCGGTCATCGCGGCGGTGGACGAGAAGCTCTGCTCGGCGTGCAAGACGTGTCTATCCGTCTGCCCCTATACGGCGATCCTCTTCGACGCCTCGGACAACGTGGCGCGGGTGAACGAGGCCCTTTGCAAGGGGTGCGGCACGTGCGTGGCAGCCTGCCCCGCGGCTGCAATCAAGGGCCGCCATTTCTCCGACGAGCAGATCGTCGCCCAGATAGAGGCGCTCTTGGGGGAGCCTCCAACCAGGACCGCTGAGGAAGCGAGACCATAAGGGATTACATGGAGGGACGCCCGGCTCACCCATTGCGCCGGGCGCCCTGTCCGGCGGACGAGGAGGAGAGGGTGTGAGCGACTGGTGCTACCTCATGTCGAAAAGAGGCAATCTCTTTTATGATTCCTTGCAACCGGGGGAGTTTCCCCACATCTGGGATGGGGACGAACAGACGTGGAAAAGGATATCCGTGATGTCCGAGGAACTCCTCGAGGCCACGCCGATTACGGATGAAGAAGCCCGTCTTTTCATGGAAACGGGGAAGATCCGGGAGTCGACGCTTCAGGCCCTATTTGAAATCGCCGCACCGTGAGGGTGTCGCCCGGGGCCTTTGAGCATTTCCCTTCGCCGCATCGCCGGCCGAGATTGCCACAGGGACATCCGAACCCCAAGGGTCCCGGTTTCCCCGTGCTGGAGCAGTTCCATGGGCCTTGACATTACCCCGCTGTCCTTATACTATATAACCATACCTCAACAATAAGGACTGCGGGGAAGTATGCGGAAAAACAGAATGATCTTCGTTCCATTGGGCTGAGAAACGTACGGGGGGCCCGTGCGGCCTCCCTTTACGACCGTGCCCGCCGCCTCTTCGCCCTGACCCGCCTCTTGCCTCCTGGGAATCCGGCGCAGAGATAGGCGGCCGGATTTCTATTTCGCAGGAGGATTCAATGTCGGATTACACGCAAATGTGGTCGGATTTGGGACTTGACCTGAAGTCCCATGACGCGCTCCTCTCTGTTCTTGGTGGGGCCTACCAGGATATTTTTCTGACTCAGAAGGACCGTCCCAAAGGGATGGGGTACTTCGACTTCGTCGTGAGCGAGGTGCACGGTCTCAGGATCAAAGAACTCATGGATGCAAAGGCGGCGGGCCGCAAGGTAGTCGGTTCATACTGCGTCTTCGTGCCCGAGGAGTTGATCCTTGCCGTCGACGGCGTCTCCGTGGGTCTGTGCGCCGGCGCCGAGTTCAATTTCGAAGGGGCGGAGGAGGTGCTCCCCCGCAACCTCTGTCCCCTTATCAAATCCGCCTTCGGCTTCAAGCGCGGTCTGGTGTGCCCCTACGTCGAGGCGAGCGACATCGTTGTAGGGGAGAATACCTGTGACGGCAAGAAAAAGGCCTATGAAGTCCTCGCGCCCATGGTCAAGGACCTGTACGTCATCGACCTCCCCCAGATGAAGAGCGAAGCCGGGAAAGGCCTCCTCAAGGGCGAGTACCGGAAGTTCATGGAGAAACTCGAAGACGCAAGCGGCAGGAAGATCACCCTTGAGACCCTGAAGAAAGGGATAGAGGTGACGAACGCAAAGCGAAAGGCGGTGAAGCGTCTCTCCGACCTGCGGAAGGCCGATCCCGCGCCCATATCGGGTCTCGACGCGCTCCTCGTGAACCAGGTCTTCTTCATGGACGACCCCGTGCGCTTCACGGCCTCCGTCAACACGCTCTGCGACGAGCTCGAAGGACGTGTGCGAGACGGCAAGGGCGTATTCCCGAAGGGGACGACCCGCGTGCTCATATCGGGGTGTCCCATGGCAGTGCCGAACTGGAAGGTGCCCATGATCGTTGAGACCAGCGGGGCCGTGATCGTGGGTGAGGAATCCTGCGTGGGCGAGAGGGGCACGCAGTGGCTAACCGATGATGCCGGCGGGACCGTGGATGAGCTACTTGACGCCATCACCGACCGGTATTTCAAGATCGACTGCGCGGTCTTCACGCCGAACCCCTCCCGTCTCGAGCACGTATCGGAGATGTACAAACGGCTGAACGCCCAGGGCGTCATTCACTACAGCCTCCAGTTCTGCGCGCCCTACACGGTCGAGAGCGGTCCCGTCGAGGCGGAGCTGGAAAAGGCGGGCGTCCCGGTCCTGCGCATCGAGACCGATTACAGCCAGGAGGATGCGGGACAGATCAAGACGCGCGTCGAGGCATTTCGCGAGAGAATAGAGACAAGGTGAGGGCGGCGGGCATCGACATAGGGTCACGGACGGTGAAGCTCGCCGTTATCGACAACGGCGAGCTTGTCCTCACGCGCAAAGCCCTCACCTCCCATGACCCCCTGGAGGTGGCCCGTGGGCTCGTCGGCGGAGTCGGGTACGATGCTATCGCGGCCACCGGCTACGGCCGCCATCTCGTCAAGGATTTCCTCGACTGCCCCGCTATCAGCGAGATCAAGGCCTTCGCCCTGGGTGCGCGGGCCATCCTGCCCCGGTGCAGGGTCATCCTCGATATCGGGGGGCAGGATACAAAGGCCATCTCCCTCACCGAGTCGGGCGGCATGAACAAATTCGAGATGAACGACAAGTGCGCGGCGGGGACGGGCCGCTTTCTCGAAGTGATGGCCGCCGCCCTCGGCTACAGCCTCGATGAATTCTCGAAGGCGGCCATAGGCGCCGCGAAGGCGGAGAAGATCACCAGCATGTGCACGGTCTTTGCCGAATCCGAAGTGATCTCGCTGGCCGCGCGGGGCGCGGAGCGCCAGGACGTGGCTCTCGGCATCCACAAGGCCGTCGTGACCAGGGCCGTCGCGCTCCTCAAGCGGGTCTCAGCGCCTCATGAGGTCTTTTTCGCGGGTGGCGTGGCCCTCAACGGGTGTGTGGGCGCGCTCATCGGCCTGGAGCTGGGCGTGCCCGTTTTTGTGCCGCCCGAGCCGCAGATCGTGGGGGCCCTGGGCGCCGCGCTCCATGCAGCCGGCGGGGCACGGGTGATGCCCCTGGCGGCGGGGGCCGGTAAGTCATAGAAGGATAAAGACGTGGGAGGGGGCATATAGCGTATGAATACACCGGCTGAGCCGCTTATCGATGACGAGTATACGGGCGAGCCGCCCGCGAAACGGCTCCTGGCATACCTCCAGGACCAGCGGGAGCGGGGAGCGGGGATCGTGGGGATCTACTGCGGTTATGCGCCTGTTGAGCTTATCCGCGCCCTCGACCTTGTGCCCGCGTCCCTCTGCGCTTTCTCCAATGCCCCGATAGAGGCGGCCGAGGCGGTCCTCCCGGCGAATCTCTGCCCGCTCATCAAGTCGAGCTACGGCTTCATCATGAAGGACGCCTGTCCCTTCTTCGCCATCTCCGATGCGGTGATAGCGGAGACGACCTGCGACGGCAAGAAGAAGATGTTCGAGCTGATCGCCGACCGCAAGCCCATGCATGTCATGGACCTCCCCCAACTCCCGGATGAGCCCGAGGCCACGGACAACTGGACCGCCATGATCCGCAAGCTCGAGAGGTTCCTTGAATCGGTGTTCGGGCGCACCACGACGGACGAGCGGATCGAGGCCGCCATCCGCGATACGAACGCGAAATCACGCCGCATGAACGAGGTTTTTGATTATGCCGCCCTGAACCCGCCGGTGATCGGGTGGCCCGAGCTTTATGAGGTGCTCTTTCTCGCCCAGGGCGCGTCCGCCGCCGACCTGGCGCCTATCCTCGACGGCGTACTGAAGAAACTCGAAAAGCGGAAACAGGACGGGTACGTCTACGGCCCGAAAGGGGCGCCGAGGGTGATGGTAACGGGATGTCCCATAGGCGGCGA
>JBEKJU010000105.1:0-10409 GCA_050011095.1 Syntrophorhabdales bacterium | reverse complement strand
GATTGAAACACATATAGGCTTTCAAGGCGCGCCATGCGCTTTGGGTCGCCCCCCGCACGGGGGCGTGGATTGAAACGATTGCAAAGGGAAGTACGGTCCAGCCCGATTCCACGGTCGCCCCCCGCACGGGGGCGTGGATTGAAACATCTCAAACAAGGTTACGTCATTACCTCGCGGGGCGGTCGCCCCCCGCACGGGGGCGTGGATTGAAACCCTTTGCAATCGAGCACGACGCGGCGGAGCCCCAGGTCGCCCCCCGCACGGGGGCGTGGATTGAAACTTGGGAATCCATGTTCATCATTGTATTGAACTATGGTCGCCCCCCGCACGGGGGCGTGGATTGAAACAGTTGTGTCTATTGGCTATGACAAGGTGAACGAAGGTCGCCCCCCGCACGGGGGCGTGGATTGAAACTGGTTCAAAAGCTGCTGCATCAGGGAGTAATTCAGGTCGCCCCCCGCACGGGGGCGTGGAATGAAACCGGACCGCCGCGTCGAGGACATTGGCGAACTTGGCGGTCGCCCCCCGCACGGGGGCGTGGATTGAAACAGGCGCCCTACTGGCACTCTTGGGAGGTTCGTCGGGTCGCCCCCCGCACGGGGGCGTGGATTGAAACTCACTCCCTTTCTCTGCCCCCCCCGCATAATTTAGTCGCCCCCCGCACGGGGGCGTGGATTGAAACCGCTTGGAACGGTCAGGCGACAGAGATGCAGGCTGTCGCCCCCCGCACGGGGGCGTGGATTGAAACCCGCCGAAGTCGATGAAGCCGATGATGATATTCCGGTCGCCCCCCGCACGGGGGCGTGGATTGAAACAAGGCACGGCCATCTCCAGTTCCAAGGACCTGACGCGGAAGCAGGGAGACGATCTCATAGAACACTTTCGTTCCATGGGCTTCGGGAGGCCGAAACGGAAATGAACGTGTACACTCTGCATGCCACACCAGAGGGACAGAAAGCCCATTCCGAAGGAGACGATATTTCCCGCGAGCCCGGCGCAGCTCGCCGTGATCGATGAGGTAAGGAAGGCCGTGAAGTGGAAGGCGGCGGACGGCTACTCCCGTTGGCTGTTCAAGTATTTCGGCCTGACAGAGGTGAGATTGAGTCCTGAAGCCACGGTCGTAATCGTGAGTCTCAAGGGGCTTTTGAGAAGTCAACATAGGTACTGCGACTGCCCGCACAAGCTTCAAGTCGACCAGATTGAGAGGACCGAAGAGAATAAGTAAAAATGACAAAGAGGTAAGACTTGAGGAAAAGGATTCGGGAGAAACTCTTGCGTTCAATGCAGTATACGAGGCCGTCCCCAGGGCCTTGTTAGAGATAGCTCTTGCCCTTAACCAGCCATGGCCGATGGGCGAGATATTCAACCCTCACGCCTGGAGCTTCGGCATGAGTAACGAAAGGATCATGACCGTGGCGCTCTTTACCGACCCGTATGACTGGTGCCTGATCGGCGATAAGAACGACGTGGAATTGCTCGAAGTAGGGTACCTCAAAGGGCAGAAGGAACCTGAATTGCCGCTCGCGGACAATCCTTTGGTGGGACAAATGTTTCGTGGGAGACAAGCTTCAGTATAAGATCAGGCACGAACATGAATGGGCCGCCATTGATTATCGGGGCTTCTACAAGAGTATGGGCGGCGGCCAATAGATAGGTGCGTTCTATCCTGCTTGTATGACCGGCCGGAGCGCGCTATCGCTCTGGCCGGTGATTGTGGGGGCTGATCGTAAAAGATAGCCTTGGAATAAGAAACATGACTGAACGTTCTTACCATTTTATTACCCTGAAAGGCTCCTGCGGGAGGTCGAGTCCGTCCGGATCGGCGACCATGTCAGCCCACACATGGGAATAAAACGTAAGAAGCAGATCATAGATGGTGGATGAAAAACGATAGCAGGGGACACCAAATAATGGACTTTATCCCACTAAAACAGCCCACGGATAACACCTGCGGACATACTACTTTGGCGTTAATAGCGGGTACTACGGTACAAGAGGTAATCGATTGGTTTGGTCACGATTCCGGCCTGACAAGCAAGGACATGCTTCTCTTTCTGGCCTATCATGGAATCTACGTGGGTTTCTGCGGAATGGTAGGCGGCGATTATTTTACGCTTAAATCAGAGGATGGGTTGATTTTCAGGCGACCCGTGAAGGGCTATCCCCCAATACTTACCGTGCAATCCGAAGCATACCAGGAACAACTGCATTAGGTCCTTTGGGATGGAAAGGTAGTACATATCCCAGCCGGGCCAGGCTAACGCGGTGGGGACCGATCCGTGGGCCGGGCCTTTTTAGTCCTTGAACGTTCATCGCTTTGACAAGGAGGTCGAAAGGGACGATACTGTTACTACCATCACGCATGGTCGAGACCATGTCGGAGGCGCCCCCTGCACGCCGCCGGAGTCCGGCGCCCGCACCGCCGATGAAACGGCGGTGGAGCCTTGGCGATTTCCGCGCATAGAGCAGGCAACAAGGTGCGTGCGGCAACCTTTTCAGGAGTGAAAACGATGAAAAAAATGAAGGCTGTCAGCTTTTCACCAGGCCGGACGGATGGCGGGGTGCATGTCGGATCGGGGCGACCGGGTCGTGACGGGGCGGATGTCCGGCCGGCGATGCCGGCGCGTGCCGCCCGCTCGTGCTGGTGGTGGGCGACCGCGTACCCGCGCCCGCGCGTCCCGGAAGTGGTTGACCGAATCTTGACATTCAAAATGGCTGCCCCTAAAATCAAGGATAGCATGTCGCGCACAGGGGTAATGACAAGAGGACTTCTGCCGCTCTTTTGCCTTATGGCAGCAGCCCTTCTGTTTCTCCTTTCTCCGATGGGCGTCCATGCCGCCCTTTCCGATCGTGCCTCCGAGGTGACGCTGCCCAATGGCCTGAAGGTCATACTGCTCGAAAACCACAAGGCGCCCCTCGTCACGTTCCAGGTCTGGTACAGGGTGGGCTCACGAAACGAGGAATGGGGAAAGACGGGCCTTTCCCATATGCTCGAGCACATGATGTTCAAAGGAACGGAGAAGGTCGGTCCCGAGGAGTTTTCCCGCATCATCGAACAGAACGGAGGGGACGAGAACGCCTTTACCTCAAATGATTTTACCGCCTATTTCGAGAACATGAGCGCCGACCGCGTCGCGGTTCCCATAGGGCTTGAATCGGACAGGATGGGCGGTCTCCTCCTCAGGGAGCAGGACTTCACCACGGAACGTTCCGTGGTAATGGAAGAGCGACGGCTAAGGACGGATGATAACCCCAAGGCGGTGCTGAGCGAGCAGCTGAACGCCACGGCCTTTCAGGTCCAGCCTTACCACTGGCCGGTCATCGGCTGGATGCAGGATATAGCCCGGTTCACCGTTGGCGACCTTAGAAGCTACTACAAGACTTACTATGTCCCGGTCAATGCGTTTATCGTTGTCGTGGGCGATTTCAAGAAAGAGCAGGTCCTGCCCGTGATCGAACGGGCATTCGGGTCGATCCCCGCGGGCATCGCCCCTGATCAGCGGAGGGATACGGAAGGGCCGCAGCACGGCGAGCGGACGATAGTCCTGAGGAAGGAGGCGCAACTTGCGTCGATAGTCAAGGCATACCACGTACCCAATGTCAAGGATCCGGACAGCTACGTCCTCGAGGTGATCGCGGCGCTCCTCTCGGAGGGGGAGAGCTCGAGGCTCACCCGCACGCTCGTGCGCGAGAAGCAGCTCGCCCTGAGTGTCGACGCGGATAATGAGCTTATCTCCAGGGACCCGAACCTTTTTTCTGTCTCAGCGGACATATTGCCGGGGAAAACCGCATCGGAGGTCGAGAAGGCCCTCATTACCGAGATAGAGCGTCTCCAGAAGGAGCCTGTGGGCGGACGCGAGTTGGAAAAGGCGAAAAACCAGCTCGAAGCGGCCTTTACGTTCAGCCAGGACTCTCTCTTTTCTCAGGGGATGCTCCTCGCCAGCTATGAGATTGTCACATCGTGGCGTGACGTGGACAAATATGTTCCCGCTATCAGGGCGGTAACCGCCCAGGATGTAAAAAGGGTCGCCCGGAAATACCTCGTGCCCGAGAACTGCGTGACCGCGCATCTCGTTCCAATCCCTTCAAGGGAGAAGAAATCCGTGCAGCCCGGTTCTCCTGCCAGAGAACAAATCGTGAAGTGAAGGGGGAAGGATGAGAAAGAACATCGTTGTGGGCTTGATCGCCCTTCTTTGTGTTGTCGCCTCAACGGGAACCGCCTCCGGCCTGCCGCCCGTTCAAAGGACGCAACTCGGCAACGGATTGGTTCTCCTCGTGTCAGGGGAACATTCGCTTCCCTTCATCACGATCAATCTCCTCGTCAAGGCAGGCTCGAAGGATGATCCGCAAGGCGAGGAGGGTCTGGCCGACCTTACCGCGACCGGCCTCCTCTTGGGGGCTGCGGGCCGCACGTTGCTACAGATCAACGAGGAGCTCGATTTCATGGGCGCCGACATGAGCTCTGCCGCGACAAAGGATTACTCCACCGTCAGCCTGCGAGTTCTGAATAAGGACATCGAACGGACCTTCCCTATTCTTATGGACGTCCTCACGAAACCCACTTTCCCTGACGACGAGGTCGGGAAGGAGATCACCCGCACCCTGGGCGCCATCCAGGCATCCGAGGACCGGCCGGGCGTCGTGGCGGAGCGGGCGTTCCACAAGGCCCTGTATATGGGCGGTCCTTACGGCCACCCCGTCGAGGGTACGAAGGAATCGGTGGCGAGGCTCACGACGGGGATGATGAAGCGGTTTCATCAAGCGTACTACCATCCCAACAACGCCATCATGACCATCGTGGGGGATGTCGACGAACGGACATTAAAGGGATACATAGTGCCCATGCTTGAGAAATGGCCTCAAAGGGGCGTTCCGGCACAGGGTATCCAGACCAGGTTCGCAGCGGGGAAAGAGACCATCACGATCAACAAACCGGTAACCCAGTCGAATGTCGTCATCGGCAACGGCGGGATGAGTCGCGACAACCCGGATTATTATGCGGCCCTGGTGACAAACCATATCTTCGGGGGCGGGGGGCTCAACTCGCGCCTCATGGAGGATATCAGGAACAAGAGAGGTCTTGCCTATTCGGTGGGCAGTATTTTTGAGGGGCGGAAATATCCCGGCTCGTTCCAGGTCTTCCTCCAGACGAAGAACGGATCCGCCATCGAGGCGATCAAGGCCGCCAGGGAGGAGATGGAGCGGCTGCGCTCCGGGCCTGTTTCTGAGAAAGAGCTTGAGGACGCCAAAAAGTATCTCGTCGGGAACTTCGCCCAAAGGTTCAGCACCCAGTCGAAGATCGCCTCCTTTTTCGCCCAGGTTGAGTACTATGGACTCGGTCTCGATTATCCCGAGAAGTATCCTTCCCTCATCACTGCCATCACGAGAGAGGATGTGCTGAGGATAGCCCGTACCTACATGCACCCCGACGATGCGGTCACTGTGATCGTCGCCGATCTGAAAGAGGCGGGGCTGGAGTAGCCTAACGTCCGATAAATCGGATCCATATCCATAAAGGAGGCAGGAAATGAAAGTCCGTGTTGACGAAGACGCTTGTATCGGGGACGAAACGTGTGTTTCGATCTGCCCCGAGATTTTCGAGATGGAAGAGGACATCGCCAAGATCAAGATGGCCGATGTACCCGCAGAGCTTCAGGAATCGTGCAGGGAAGCGGCCGACGCCTGTCCCGTGGAGGCGATCATTATCGAAGAATAGGCGTACCCGTTGGAGCCGTCATCGGTTTGCGGGTGCGGGCTGATCCCGATTAACGGTCATGGAGGTCAATTCCGCCCGTGACCTTGCGCATCGTCGTCACCCTCTCCCTTGGTGCCCTAGTTGGAGAGGGTAGGGCCGCGGGCGCCATGCCATTTGGCCCGTCGATAAAGTGCTGCCCATACAGTGATACTCCGAATCTTGATTCCGCGGTTCGCAGCACTATATTTAATTCATGGTTTTTTTGTATCCCTCATATGAGGAGGTCGGGAACATGAAGAAGGTCTTTATGAGGATATTGCTATATTATCTCGTTGTCGCCATGTTTGTCATAGGTATTGCCCCCCAGGTCAATGCCGGATTCAGCCCCTCCCAGTCGACAGTGGGAGGCGGCATTGACAGGGATCTCGACCTCAGGCAAGTCCGGTCCTTCCTGGAGATGAAGGTGGTGGCGGACCGCTTTGAACAGCTGGGATTCTCGGCGCGCGAAATAGAGTCTCGCCTCAGTCAGTTGAATGACGAACAGTTGCATCGGATAGCCCTCAACGTGGACCAATTGAAGGTGGGAGGCGACGGAGGGGCCGCGGTGATCATCATTCTCGTCATCGTCGTCCTGGTGCTGATTATTTTTCGCCTTCTGAGACTGATCTGATGGGGTGTGAGATTGATCTTCAATAGACGCATGCCACCGGCACGTCGTGTCCTGAGGGGCCCCTTGGCCGGGCAGAGGCGAATTATGGGAAGGAGGTAATCATGCTGTACTGGGCGATCGTCTTCCTGGTTGTCGCGATCATTGCCGGGATATTCGGATTTACAGGAATTGCAGGCGCCTCCGTATGGATTGCGAAGGTCCTTTTCTTCGTCTTTATCGTCCTGTTTGTCGTATCGTTACTTTTCGGCAGGCGCACGCCAACGCCGCCGGTGTAACGTCCGGCTCCTGGCGCGCGAGATTTCTCGGTATCTCCCCTGCGCGCTACAGTCATATCATCACACCGCCATTGCCGGAGCCGGGTATCGCGGGAGAATGCCGGTCCCCCAACGGGGAGACAGACCGACAACAGGAGGTCTCATGAATTTACACGTGTCATTTCAGCCCCTGGTAACCCTCATCGCCGGGGTACTGATCCTCTTGATACCCAGGCTCCTCAATTACGTGGTCGCCATTTACCTCATAATAATAGGAATCCTGGGGCTTGTTCATCGCTAAAGAGGAAGGGAGGTCCTTTTCAGCCCGGATCGGCATATGGTAGACTGATGGAAGAAGGAGGATACGGGTATGACAGGCGAAGAGGGATACACCGTCGTAGGGACGGAACATTACACGGCCGAGAAAGGCCATGGCGGTCTGTCGACTGCCCTTTTCTTTCTCGTCGGCGCCGCGGTGGGCGCAGGAATGGGGCTTCTGCTCACGCCGCAGTCCGGCTGGAAGACGAGACGGCAGATAAGGGAGGCGTCCCGCGAGACGACAGGGAAGATGATGTCCTGCTACGCGCAGGTAGTCGAAAAGATGGGCGCTACCTTCAATAAGGGCAAGGGGTTGATAAGAGAGGGGAGGCCTTTGCTGACCACGGCCATCGAAGCCGGTAAAGACGCATACGAAAGGGAGAGGACGCAAAGGGTTAGAAGCGACTACAAATAAACTTCATGTAATTTCTTCTCTTATTGGTCGCAACTCATTGCTCTTGCTCCATTAATCCCTGTCTTCAGGCATATCCGCGAGGACCACTGCGGCATGTCGTTCGACGCCCCCTTAAAGGGACAGGGGATTGCTTACCTGAGGTAGGGCTCCCATTGCTTGGCGGTCGACCTGATATAATCCCTTGAAACATTCGTCGCGATGCGGTTGTGACCGGGCAGGAGCGTTTTGACATCGAGGTCTGCCAGCCTTTTCAGGGATTCGTTGAGTTGGGGACCGCTCGCACCGTGAAGATCGAAACGCCCGATCGCGTAATCCGCATAGACAACGTCGCCGGGTATGAGGATGGCCCTCGATGCATCGTACAGGGCTATGCCGCCCGGCGAGTGGCCGGGAATATGGAGAACCGTCCACGTCTCTTTGCCTATCCGCAGTTCCTCCTCATCGTTGAGCCAGCGGTTCACCTTGAACGTAAAATCGCCGTTTTTCAGACGGTACTGCATCTGGCACATCTGTTTGAACATGTCCATCCCGTAAACCGTTCTCTCGTCCCCGGCCTCGAGGGATCGTGCCTCGTCGGCGTGCACCCACAGCTCGACCGAAGGGATCGAATCGACGATCTCTCTCAGACAGCCGATGTGATCGAGGTGTGTGTGGGTCATGATCACCCTCTTTATGTCAGTCGGCTTTACGCCTGAATCGGCGAGGGCGCTCATCTTGTAGCTGCCCTTGCCCATGAGTCCCGCATCGACGAGGGAGAGGTCACCGGAAGCGGGCTGCCCGATCAGGTAGACGTGGGAATCGGGGATCATCTCGTCCTGGCCGGGAATGAGAAAAAGGGAGTCTGTAATCTTAACCATTTGGTTCGTGCTCCTTATAGTGAAGTGGCTCGCGCTGATGGTGTTGCTGCTACAGTCGTTACAATAATCCATCATGGACGCATTTTCAAGCCTTTCCTCATTTCTGGTTCCGTCTTCCGCCTCTGGGGCTGAAAGCCCTTTACACGACCTTCAAGAATAGTTATTTTTCTTATAGAACTTGCCATGGGCATGGTGGGACGGTTAAATTTTCTCTAGGGAGGGGCGAGGGGCATGATAAACGGGGTGTTTTTCGGTCTGATTACGGCGGCGGTCATCGCGTTGGTAACTTTTGTGATCGTATCTTCGGTGAGATTCATGGATACCCTCAAGGCAGTGAGAAGGTTCCTTGACACCGCGGATGTGACGCTCAAGGAGACCATGCAAACGATCGGGGAGGCAAACCAGAACCTGAGAAACCTGCGAAGGATCACGGAGGACGTGAGCGCCGTGACGGATGACATAAGGTCCTTCTCGGGGTCGATGAGGGATGTGGGCTACGGGGTGAAACAGTTGACGACGAACGTGAGGCAGATAGGCGAGCAGATCGAGAACCTTGGCGCGGAGACGTTCGCAAGTGTATGCGGCCTGCGGGCCGGTGTCAAAACGGGCATCGAGGTCTTTCTCAAGAATTTGCTTAGGTAGACAGCAGTATTGCCAGATATTCCGGCAAGTAATTCACCATTTGCATGCAGCCTAGGAGAAAAGGAGGTAAAGGATGAAGTACGAAGAGAATGAATACGAAACTGGTACAGGGTCATGGGTATTGTCATTCATACTTGGTGGATTAATAGGAGCGGCCGTTGCCTTGCTCGTCGCACCCAAATCAGGGCGCCAGACAAGAGAGCAGATCAAGGACATGGCGCAGGATGCGAAGGAGAAGGCCGGGGGCTACTACGATCAGGCGAGGACCAAGATCTCGTCTGCCATGCAAAAGGGGGCAGAGGTTTTCCAGCAGAAGAAGGAAGAGATGCAGTCGAAGGTAGCCGAGGTGAAGGAAGTATTTCAGGCGGGTAAGAAAACGGACGTCACCGAGTAATAAGCCGAACGACAGGACTCGCGTGGGCGTGGATGTCTTTGAATGGCCGGGGGAACAGTCCATCTGTTTTTCCGGCCATGTCATTCCGGGTTGTTTATCTTCGGCTTCGCCGATAACAGTATTTTTTCGCCTCCGCTCCTTCCTTTTTATGAAGGGGAGCGCCACCCTGCCGCAGGTACAGGCCTTATCTCTCATTTACGACTGTGAGACTGCGGGCACCCGGCAAGAACGGGTGGCACGAGAGGAGGGGGCGACCGGGTACCCACGTAAGTGGGTATACCAATAATTGCCGGCCCTAAGGGCCGTACTCATCAAGATAGCGCTCTATGTACTCCCTGACACCTCTCTTTGTCCGATAGACGCCGAAGTGCCCCTCGCACAGGATGTCCGCGTCCAGGGCGAGAAGCGTTTCCATGGAGCGTCGCCAGGCGGTGAGGTCCGCGCCAAACTCCGGCAGGAAAGGGCCGTGTATATCCTGGCCGAAGAGGACCCTCTCGCCCCCCCGGTCAATATAGACCGAGAGAGAGCCCGGTGTGTGGCCCGGCGTATGAAGGCAGACGAGATTGTACTTTCTGTCTGCGCTCAGGGTCTCTTCCGCCCCGGTCAGCCGGACGTCCACTTTTAACGGGGAAAGGTGCAGGTTATACCAGGAGGCGCCCGTTCTCACGGAATCGCCCCGCTCGACCGCGTCCGCGTCGAGATCGTGCATCACGATGGTCGCGCCGTATCGTTCCTTGAAGTAGGAGGCGCCGCCGACGTGGTCGATGTGACAATGGGTAAGAACGATGGTCGCGAGATTAGAGGGATCAAGGCCCAGGCGCTCGATATTCCGGACGATCTGCCCCGCGTTTACGCCCGCCCCGGTATCGATGAGGATCAACTCCCCCACGTTCAGAAGGTAGACCGAGCAGTCCCTTGGGTCGGTCATGTCCGAACTGCCGACGAGATAGATATCGTCCGTTACCTTCAACGGTGATTTCACATCGGACATATTCGATGATACCACTTTCACCCGTCCTCCGCAAGGCCTTCCCGGGCCCTCGCCAGGGCAAACGCATTTGGAACCTACGGCCCTCTTTCTCTCCGGGAAAGACTACTTTCGTCTCCAGCGCCGGGAACATTGCCTTGCGTCGCGCGCTTTGTCCGCTTCCCGCCCCGTCTCGG
>JBEKJU010000104.1:0-10477 GCA_050011095.1 Syntrophorhabdales bacterium | reverse complement strand
AACTTGCGGATTCCCTGCAGCTTGCTGCAGGGAGAATCTTTTTCCGCTTCGCTCCGCCGGCAATTATTGGGACACCCACTTCGCGCGACCCACTGTGTGGGTACCCCGCGGTCGCCCCCTCTACGGGCAAAGCCACGACCCGCAAGCGGGTGCCCCGAGACTCCCCCTCAAATACTCGCTCCGCTCGTTGTTTTGGATACCCTGCTGCTTGCAGCAGGGTCATTTATTCCTGGCCTTATCTTCTCCTGACTTTACGGAACGGATTCCGCGAGGATGCGGTCGAAGTCGTCCTCCCCCACGGGAATGGAGACGATCTTCCTTGAGTCCTTCTCACCCGCGAGTATGGTCACGTCGCGCCTTTTCACCCCGAACGTCTCGGCGATATAGGCGATCAGCTCTTCGTTGGCCTTGCCCTTCACCGGTCTCGCCACGAGCTTCACCCTGAGCCGCGAGCCATCGAGCCTCATCTGCTGCTTTCCGGCCCCGGTGATCACCTTTACTTCTACGTTCACCGCAGCCTTGCCCCCACATCAATTAGGACCCTCACCAGGAAGGCCCTGGCAAACCAGATAGCGGCTATCAGGATGAGGGGCGATATATCGACCATGCCCACCCTCGTAGGGACGATTCGCGAGATGCGGTACGTCACGGGATCGACGAGGCCGCAGATGATCCTCACGATGGAATTATGGGGATCGGGTGACACCCACGAGAGGAGGGCGCGCACAATGACGATAAGGACGTATATGCCGAGCAGGCTATCGATAACCGTGCCGGCGGCAACAAGGAAATCTCCGGCTACAAACACGTCAAACCTCCAATGAGCCTCGTAGAGTCTCGCATCTCAGTTATTGTAACGTTCACGAGATTATTTTCAAGCGCTTTCTCATAGGGGATGTACACGGGCAGGTAATTGTCGGAAAAACCCCTCATGAGCCCGCCCCGATACACCTTTGCCTCGGGGATGATGCGCACCTTTTCCCCGATGAAACGGCGCAGGAAGGCCTCTCTCTTTTCCGCGTCGATTGCCTTCAGCCTTCTGACGCGCCCCCTTAACACCCGCTCCGGCACCTTGCCGTCGAAGGCGGCCGCGGCCGTGCCCTCCCTCTCCGAATATGGGAAAACGTGGAGATAGGAGACATCGGCCGATTCGACGAGTTCGCACGTCTCGCCGAAGGAGGCCTCGTCTTCACCGGGAAATCCCGCCATGATATCCATGCCGACTCCGATGGCCGGCATGGCCCGTCTCAGGTTTTCCACGACATGCCGCACGAAATCGCTGCTGTAAGACCTCCCCATCGCCCTGAGCACCCTGTCGGAGCCGCTCTGGACGGGAATATGGATGCTTTTGGCGATCTTCCCGGACGAGGCGAGGACCCGGATGAAATCGTCATCTATGTACTCGGGGTCGACCGAGCTGAGGCGGATACGGCCGGGCGTGTCGAGCCCTTCGAGAAGGCGGAGCAGCCCTTTCAGCCCCTCTCCGGATGCGGGGTCGTGGTAGGCGGCGATATCGATCCCCGTCAGGACGACCTCGTTTATGCCCCTGTCGCGAAGGGACGCCATGGTCGCGGCCACATCCGTTGCAGGCCTCGACCGGCCCGCACCCCTCGCGTAGGGCACGATGCAATAGGTGCAGAACCTGTTACAGCCGTCCTGTATCTTGAAGAAGAACCTGGTCCGGTCCTTCTGGCCGCCGTTTATCCCGGCCTTCTCTATGGCGAAGGCGCGCCCCTTTTCGACGAACCGTCCTTTCTCCGGAAGATACCGGGCGGCATCGAACTTCTCGGCCTGCCCCAAAACGAGGTCCGCCCCGAAGTCGCGGCCGGGGTACGCCTGCGCATGGCAGCCGACGAGGGCCACCCGCGCATGCGGGTTCACGTGGCGCGACCTCTGGATGAACCGCCTCGCGTCCGTTTCCGCCCTTGCCGTCAGCGAACAGGCGTTGACCACGATGAGGTCGGCCAGATCGAGGCCACAGCGGGCCATGCCCGCCTCTTCGAGCCTCAACGCAAGGACGTGGGAATCCCACTGATTCGCCTTGCATCCCGTGGTAAAAACGAAAAACGTCCTGGGGATCTCCTGCATGATCGGATGCGGCCCTACCGCTTCCTGTAAAAGGGCGATATTTCCCGGAGCCTTCCTACGACCTCGGGGATCGTCTCCAAGGCATAGTCGATGTCTTCCGTGATATTTACCCGGCCCAGGCTTATCCTGAGGGCGCTCTGACAGATCTCCGGCTCTATCCCCATGCCGAGGAGCACGTGGGAAGGCTCGGTGCTGCCCGACGAGCACGCGGAGCCCGCGGAGACGGCGATGCCGACGAGATCGAGGCCGATGAGCAGGGATTCGCCCTCCACGAACCTGAAGCTGAGGTTCAGCGTATTGGGCAGACGTCGTGCGGGGTGACCGTTCAAGCGGACGTCGTCCACGCGTGCCATGAGTCCCGTGACAAGCCGCGATCTCAGGACCTCGATCCTCCTGTTCTCGTCGGCCATCTCGGCCGTCATGACCTCGCAGGCCTTCCCGAACGCCACGATCCCGACCATATTCTCCGTCCCGGCCCTTCTTCCCATCTCCTGATGGCCGCCGTGGATCAGGTTGTCTATCTCGATCCCCTCCCTCATGTAGAGCGCCCCGATGCCCTTCGGCGCGTACACCTTGTGGCCCGAAAAGGAGGCCAGGTCCACGTCGAGTGAGTGGACGTCGATATCCATCTTTCCCATGGCCTGTACCATGTCCGAATGAAAGAGCACACCCGCCTCCCTTGCGACGGCGCATATCTCTTTCACGGGAAGGACCGTCCCCGTCTCGTTGTTCGCATACATGACGGACACGAGGATCGTCTCCCGCTTCAAAGCCCTTCTCACGTCCTCCGGATCGATGAGGCCCTCTCTGTCCGCATCGAGATAGGTCACGGAAAAGCCCTTGTCTTCGAGAAAGCGGCACGTTTTGAGGACCGCCGGATGTTCGACCTTCGTCGTAATGATGTGGTTTCCCCTGTCGGAAAGGGCGAAAGCCGCGCCCTTTATGGCCTGATTGTCCGCCTCCGTGCCGCTCGCCGTGAAGACGATCTCGTCAGGCTTGGCCTTTATCATGGCCGCCACCTGCTCTCTCGCCTCGTCCACGTAGGGTCTCACCTCCCTGCCCGTCCAGTGGAGGCTCGACGGATTCCCGAAAAGCTCGCCGAGAAAGGGCTGCACAAACGCGGCAATCGCCGGATGGATCGGCGTTGTCGCGTTGTGGTCGAAGTAGACTCTCCTCATGGGGTCCCCCTTACGTGAAATAGACGTGCATCGCCTTTACCGGGCAGACCTTGACGCACAGCTCGCAGGCGACGCACTTCTCGTAGTTGAACCGGACCCGCATTGCCTCCCTCTCCAGGTCAAGGGCCTGGGTCGCGCAGACGCTCGTGCAGAGACCGCAGTGGACGCACTCCTCCTCGTTCCTGCTGATATCCTGACCTATGGGCTCTATCCCCACATCCCAGCCCTTCAGGTACTCGATGCCCCTCGCGAAATCGGCCTCCTCCCCCTCGATTTCCATCACCATCATCGATTCCGCCCTGGGGGAGACATTGGCCCGCAGTATATTGTAGACCAGGTCAAAATCCTTCGCGAGCCGGTAGACGACCGGCTTGTCTATGGTGTTTTTCTTGAATCTCAGGATTATCCTCTTCTTCATGGTACCCTCGCTACCTCATACGCGAATGAGATCGATATCGCCCCAGACGCCAAGCTTCTTTCCGAGAATGATCACGATGGCGGTCACGCCCGGAAAGGCCCTTCCGTCTTCCAGGGCGGCGGCAATGTCGTCTTCCGTCCGCACGAGATTTCCGAGCCTCGTGGCAAGGCCGTCCGAAAAGAGGGACGACCGCCCGACGACGCAGACGGCGTCGGCCTTCCCGAAACTGAGGGAAGGGCCCACGGTCGCGGAGGAAGTGCAGATGCCGTAAGGCCTCTTTGAGGCCTTAAGTCTCATGCCGATCCGCCCGCTGTAAGGGGAATCCTTCGCGTAGATCACGACGTTCCGCTCCCGTTGTGTCCTAAGGAAGATATCGCCGCCATTCTCTATTATATACTGATCCGACCGGGAATTGATATCCCTCCCGATAAATTCGGCCACCGCCCCCGCCACGCACGCCATGGGCCCGACCCCGAGCTGGCCTGACGCCTCTATCATCTCTTTCGCGATCCCCGGCGCGAGCGCATCCGGCGCGATGGGGATGAGGCTGTCGGCGAATTCCGGTCTCCCGCCGATGTAGACCTCCAACTGGTTTCGGAAGAAGAGCGTCCTTTTTTCTATGAAAGCCCTAAGGTCAATGGAGGTGCAGCAGAAAAGATCCGTCTCCTTGCAGACGACCTCGTAGCAGATAAGGTCCGTGGGCCTCGACAGCCTCCTGTAGGCGCGTTCTTCATACATCGCCGACTCATTTCGTCCCGTCGGCCGCCGTACGGTTCAGCCTCTCCTCGATCCGACTCACCCTTTCAAGCAGGGAGGTGATGGCGCGGCCCTCCGGATCGGGCATGAACTCCTGGTCGAGGGCGATCCTCTTCTCGCCTTCGACCCTGAAGACGACCTTCCCCGGGATGCCCACGACAACGGAATTGGGAGGGGTATCATGAATGACGACGGAATTGGCGCCTATCCGTGTATTGTCTCCTATCCTCACCGGGCCGAGGATCTTTGCGCCCGTCCCGATCACCACGTTATTGCCGATGGTGGGGTGCCTCTTCCCCTTTTCCCACGACGTGCCGCCCAGGGTGACGCCATGATACATGGTCACATTGTCCCCCACCTCGGCTGTTTCACCGATGACCACGCCCATGCCGTGGTCGATGAAAAAGGCCTTGCCGATGAGGGCCCCCGGATGGATCTCAATCGCCGTCAGGAACCTTCCCATATGGGATACAAACCGTCCGAGGAAGAACATCCTGTGCATCCAGAGCCAATGGCCGATCCGGTAGATGAAAAGCGCGTGAAAACCCGGATAACAAAAGAGGATCTCCGCAACGCTCCTCGCCGCCGGGTCCCTCTTGAATATCGTCCGCACGTCCTCGCGGAATCTCAAAAACATAGCATGACTATAACAATCTTGACTGTAACTGTCAACTAACAATTCCGATGGGTGCGCCTTGTAGTTCGGTGCGCCCGTTGCCCGCCCCTTTCGGCTCGCCCGCGCCAACGCGGATTTTTGAAGTTTCCCGGGCCCTCCCGGCCCCGGCCATAAGACGCGCAGGGGGGCGGTCCCCTCGCGGCCCTGCCGCGAGGGATTGCCGGGCGGCTCCCGCAATATTTTTGTTGACGAGTACCCGGAAAAAACGGTAAGGATGATCGGGAGGTTGGAAAGGCTGAAATGGTCCCGCCACTCGTTTGGGTGATCCTTTCATACCTGCTTGGCTCCGTCCCGTTCGGCATCCTCCTTTCGAGGCTGAAGGGCCTGGACCCGAGGAACATCGGGAGCGGCAACATCGGCGCCACGAACGTGATGAGGACGGCGGGGAAGACCCTCGCCATCGTCACGCTGCTCTGTGACATCCTGAAAGGGTTTATGCCGACGTGGCTCGCCATTCACTACGGACAGCCGGAAGGGGTCGTGGCAGCCGTCAGTTTCGCCGCCTTCGCGGGTCACCTTTTTCCCCTCTATCTCACCTTCAAGGGCGGCAAGGGCGTCGCGACCGCCCTGGGCGTCTTTCTCGCCATGAGCCCCCTCGCGGTCCTCATCGCCTTTATCGTCTTTAGCGGCGTCCTCTTCATGACGCGGTACGTCTCGCTCGGGTCCCTCGCCGGGTCTGCCTTAATGCCCCTCATCCTTCTATGGCTCGACGCCCCCCCCGGCTACGTGATCATCTCGGCGATCATGGCCGTTTTCATCTTCCTGAGGCACAAGGACAATATGAAGCGGCTTTGCCAGGGTACGGAGCACAGGATCAAGCGGACGGGGTAGAACGGCTGAAAGCGAGGCGGCAGGCAGGGATTTATATTGTTTCGCGAGTGATCGTGCGCCGAACCCCGGTAGTTCAACTCTTTTGAGGGGAAAGCCGGCGGGCACCCGCTTGCGGGTCGGGCTTCGCTGCCGGAGGGGACGACGCTAGCCAACGGCAGCCTTTTTTCGCCTCCGCTCCTTCCTTTTTATGAGGGGGAGGCCGGGGCACCCGCGAAGCGGGTCGTGCTTCGCTGGCGGAGGGGGCGACGCTAGCCCCAATACTAACAGGCCCTTCTCAGCTTTTGTCTCTTCCTGGTCCTCAGGTAGTCCTCCATGACGACCTTGCCCAGGTCGCCCGGCTCGGCGAAAAAGACCCTCCCCAGGTTCCGCCTCGCGAGCACCGAGGCGAACTCCCGAAGATGGGGCGTGTTGTCGAGCATGATGATGTTCAGGGTTATGCCCTCCCGCTGGTAGACGATCGCCTCCTGGAGCACGCCGGAGGTCGCCCTCTCGAAGCCGATGTACTTTCCGTCCTCGCAGTTCGGCTCCGTGTCGGTGATGAGGTAGACCTGCTTTTCCGCCCGCTCCCCGACGACGGCGGTCCTGAACCTCTTCAGGGCGCTCCGTATGTCTGTCGTGCCTCCGGCGAACGTGGTGTTGAGCATATCCCAATAGGCCATTTCCCTCACCTGGTTCGAGAAGAGGAAAAGCCTCATTTTGTCCCTGGAATTCCTTCTCATAAGCTCGGAAAGGGCCAGCGAGATGTCCATGGCCGCGTGGATCTTGTCGCCGCACATGCTCCCTGACTCGTCGACGATGAGGCCGACGCAGAGCCTCGTATCGATCACCGTTTCCCTCACCCACAGGTCTTCCTGGTCGAACTCTATGAGGTCGGCCCGACTCTTGCCCTTCTCCAGGGCGGCGAGGAGCGTCGTCTCCATGTCGATCCTGAAAAACTCATCGCCGAACTCGTATTTCCGGTGGGCGAAGCCGTCGGTCATGCCGAAGCCTTCCTCCTTCGTGGCATTCGTCCCCGGGTGGACAGCGGAGAGGTTTTCCCATATCCGCCGCAGCACGTACCGCGCGAGCCTGTTCGAGCCCTTCGGCGTGATCCTCACACCGTCCTCCCTGATCTCGAGCAGGTCCTCCTCCACGTATTCCTTCAGGCTGTCCTTGATGTCCTCCGGCTGGATGGCCTCCTCCATGCGGTCCATGGAGGCAAGCTCTTCCTCGAGGCGCCTCCGCCGGTCGTCGCCGAGGTACTCCTCCAAAAGCCCGTCGAAATCGCCCCCGGATGCGAGCTGGTCCAGGAGTTTATACGAGAAGCTCTCCTTCAGGCCCTGAAGCTCCCCCCTCTTCGCCTCCATCTCGCCCCTGACCTTCGACAGCCTCTTTCTGGCGTTCCCGCCCGCCTTCTCGTGGAGCCCTTTCATGCTGCACCGGCTCTCGTTCATGATGGTGGAAATGCTGCGGTCATCCATGTGCGCAAGGTCGTAGAGCATGCGATCATCGCTCGACTCGCCGCACGCCATGCAGCGCTCGCAGAGCCCCGCTACTTCCATGTCCCCTTTTGAGCCCATGAAATCTCCTTCGGCATGTATACGTCCCGTGCATCCTGGGCGTATATCCACTTCTTGTTCACGCAGACATTGACGATGAACTCCGCGGCCGACGTGAGATACTCCGCCTGCACCGCCTGGCTCCTCTCCACCTCCTGGAGCACGTCCTCGTCGTCGGCGACAACCCTGTCCAGCCTGAACCGCTCCTTCCCCAGGTTCTCGATCTCCTGGAGCCTTTCCCGGAGGACAGCGGAATCACGCATGAATCGCGGCCACCCCTCGCGTCCGGCGCCGATCATGGCGGCCACGTCCTTCTCCACGCGCTCCCGGTCCCATAAACCCGAGACCTCGTTGCATAGATCGACGAGGCCGTTCCGCACGAGGTCTTCCGACAGCTCGTCTATCTTCCGGATGGTCTCCCTGGGGTTCTCGAACTCCACGAGGTCCTGGCGGAGCTGGACGCGCCCCCTGAGGGCGAGCCTCAGGCCGGCCGTCACGTCCGCGAGGCTCGTCACCCGGCGCCTCGCCATTTCAGTGGACGAATAGGTGTGGTCGATGGCCCTCGTCGTACCCCTGATGCTCGCCTTCTTGTCGAGCCAGCGACACGTCCTGCTCTGCCTCACCGACTTGTTGATGAGGGAGAGTATCCACCAGGGCGCGAGCACGCGCCGCCTCACGTCCTCCATGCGGGGGAACTCCGTGGGTATGGCGTCCTCGCGTCCCGACCCGTCCAATCCCCCGAACCGCTCCATCATCATGATGGTGAACTCCACGTCCTCGTCAGGCAGGTCCATATAGATCGTCTCCAGCCTGTCGAGGAGGGGCCTCGGCACCTCGTTCACATGGGAAAACCCTTCGGGGTTCCCCGTCGATACCACAAGGAGGTCGAGGGGGTATTCCCAGTTGTACTCTTCGAGGATCGCCTTCTTCTCCTCGATGATCGGATGGAGGAGGACCTGTACCTTCGTCCGTATGGCGGGCAGCTCGTCGATGAAGAGGACGCCCCGGTTCGCCCGGAAGACACCAGTCCCCGCGAAGGCGAGGGGGTCTCTCGGGCTCATGCCCCGCGCTATGGCCTGGATGTCCTTGAGGCCCAGGAGCTTTGCCTCGTTTGTATACTCATTGCCCTGTATCCGGGAGAACCTCTCCCGGCCGCTTATCCAGTCGATGCCGAACTCCGATACCGGGTCCGCGCTCTCCCGGCACCGCGGGCACATGCGCGCTTTCGGCCACTTGGGGTCGTCATTGTAGGGGCACCCCCTGACCTTCGGCACAGGAAGGAGCAGCTTGCTTATCGACCGGGCGAGCCGGGTCTTCCCCGTCCCCTCTTCCGACACGAGGTACGGCTGGGCCCCCGACAGGAGGGCGCGGACCACGTCCTCCTTCACCTGCTCCCTGCCCTGGATCTCGTCCAGGACCTCCTCTCCCCTTTCAATCCTTTTCAGTATGGAGTATCTTAATAGGTATGAAATGGGGATCGATTGGTACTGTTCCAGGAGTTCTTCGTTTTGCTGCGCTGTCATAGTGAGCATGTTTTTTACCGCGACGGCTTGGATTTTTAATATTGTCCATAATATAAATTAGCCAGGGGGTCAAGTCAACCCGTGGGCAGCTTCCAACACCTGCTCGACATACCCGCCATCCCCCGCGTCCTCCGGCTCATCAAGGAGGAGCGGACGGGCAGCAGGGAGGATACCCTCATCGAGAACCTCCCCGACAGGGCATACGCCCAAAAGGCCATAGAAACGCTGATCGACCGGGGCATAATCACGAGGCAGGACAGGGTGCTCAAGATCGCGGAGGACGAGGAGACGAGCCGCCGGGTCACGACCATCATGCGGTTTTACGCCGACGTCGAACGGATGACGAGGAGAAGGCTCCTCTTTCGCGGCATCCTCAACGCCACCCGGTACTCGTGCCTGGTCCACATCGACACGCTCGTGGGCCTCATGGAGGCTGAGGGCTTCAGCCGGCAGGATGTGGATGCCGTCCTCGCCAACGACGGCAAGGAGGGATACGTAGAGCGTCTCAAGATCCTGTACCGCTCCAGGGAGGGGCTGAAGCACCGGAGCTTCCCCTTCATCCCCCTGTACTACTACCCCCATTTCATCATGATGAAGCCCCAGAACACCGGGCACCTCCGGGAGAGGCTCAGTGGCGCGGGGATCGCCATGGTGGAGGAGGAGTATCTCCTCGGCCACTACCCGAAGGAGATCGCGGTCCAGTCGCGGGATTACATGACCGGGGAGAAGGAGCACGTGACGGAGAAAATAAGGAACGAGGCCTTCGATATCTGGTGGTATTACCGCTTCTGATGCCGGGTCGCTTATCTTCGCAACGGCTCATTGCCCCCTTTCTTACTTCTTCTCGAAGGCATGGATGATCTTACAGTCGTTCTTCATGTCTACCACTGTCCAGCCTTTCGCCCGCGCCTCGTCGAGCGCCTTTTTCAGACTTTATACCCTTTACAATTCCTCCATGCCCTAACGTTATTAAGGTGACGATGTCCGGCAATCCACATAATGAAATACGAATGCTTGTGAAGTTCATCGATCAGACCCGGTTCGGATACGGCTTTTTTGGGGTCGTTCCACCACCCGAGCTCGGAACCGGATTTTTCGACGGCCGATCGGCACATGCGCGGCGATGACCATGAGCTGACCGGCAGCCTGACCATTATCAAGTTCTTTTTTGAGCCAGTCATAACGTGCCTGGTCAAGAAAGCCATGCCCATGTGGATGTCCCGCCTGCGCGGGATTAAGGCCCGCTTCGCTCTACCGGCGTTCGCCGGAATGACGGCGTACGGACAATTATGAGACGGTTAATAACGGGGGAGATACCCAAAGGGAAGACGACGGCTCCCCCGACATTCTTTTTCCGCTTCGCTCCGCCGGCAATTATTGGGACACCCACTTCGCGCGACCCACTGTGTGGGTACCCCGCGGTCGCCCCCTCTGCGGGCAAAGCCACGACCCGCAAGCGGGTGCCCCGA
>JBEKJU010000103.1:0-10504 GCA_050011095.1 Syntrophorhabdales bacterium | reverse complement strand
CGGAGGAGGCGGGGATGGCCGGCGGGGGCCCGGCCGGGGATGACCGGGTGAGGATCATCGAGAAGGAGGTGAGCGAGGCCTATCTCGCCCTTTCTTTTCCCACGGGTCCTTTCGCGCACCCCGACACGGCCGCCCTCGACGTGCTCGCGCGGGTCCTGACGGACGGCGACAGCTCGCGGCTCCAGGCAGTCCTGAAGCATGAACGGGGTCTCGTGACGGACACCGACTCCTACCTGTTCGCGCCCCGTGAGGCCGGACTATTCGTGCTCGTCGCAACGTTTCAGGGGCGTGACTACCCGGGCGTCGCGGCCGCGATCGATGGCGAGCTTGAGCGCATCGGCCGGGAGGGCATCGAGCCGTGGGAAATGGAAAAGGCTAAAAATATGGCGAGGGCCGTCTATGTATACGGGGCCGAATCCGTTCAGGGAAAGGCGCGGCAGATCGGTGATTTCGCGACGCTAACCGGGGATCCGGCCTATGGCGAAACGTATCTTCAGGCAGTAGATCGGGTCACCGGGGAGGACGTCTCGCGCGTCCTCGGCGCGTATTTCAAAAAGGAGAAGAGGGCGCTTGTGGCCCTCCTGCCCGCGGAGACGGCGAACCCTTCCGCCTTCCGGCTGAAAAACGGCCTCCGGTGCGTCGTCAACACCAATACGGCGAGCCCCACCTTTTCATTCATGATCGGCTTTGTCGGGGGTCTCAAGGAGGAGGGGGAGGGGCAGAACGGGGGTTTCAACCTCCTCTCACGGATGCTCGTCAGGGGGACAAAGGACCTCGATGCCCAGGGCATCGCGAGGCGAATCGATACGCTCGCGGGGAGTATCACCCCCATAAGCGGCAAGAACGTGTTCGGCCTCTCCGGACGGTTTCTCGCAAAGGATTTCGGGCAGGCCCTCGAACTCGTGAAGGACCTTCTCGTCTCCACCGCCATGGGCGAAGACGAGCTGAGGAAGGTAAAGGAAGAGGTCCTATCCGAGATGCGGAGGCGCGACGACGAGCCCTTGCAGTACACGTTTATGGAGATGGCGAGGCTCCTTTACGAAGGCCACCCCTACGCGAGGGACCAGATGGGCTCGGCAACCGATGTGGTCAAGCTGACCCTTCGGGATATGGAGGAATTGTACGCAGGTTACGTGGGCCCCCAGGAGGCGGTTCTCGCCCTTTCAGGCGACGTCGTTCGGAAAGAGGCGGAGGAATTGGCGCGGGCCCTCTTTTCGGACTGGAAAGGCGGCGGGCACGGCCTGAAAACGATCCCCCACACACTGTCATCGGCCGGAGAAAAGGTCGTGGAGCGCGAGATGTTCCAAACCCACATGATCTTCGGTTTTGTCGGACCGGGACTGATCGATGCGGACAGGTATCCCGTCGAGGTCATGAATGCCATACTTTCAGGCATGGGCGGACGGATCCACAGAAGGCTCAGGGAGGAAAACCCTTACGCCTACGCCGTCACATTCTTTAATCAGGGGGCCTACGAGGTGGGCGCGATCGGCGTCTATATCGGCACGGACCGTTCCCATGTCGAGGACGTGGAGCGGATCGTGAGGGCAGAGATCGACGAGATAAGGAACACGGGGTTCACCGAAAGCGAGGTAGCCGACGCAAAGCAATACATGACGGGAAACCACTCAATACGGATGCAGACGAATAGCGCCATCGCCTCGACCATGTGCCTCGACACGATCTACGGGCTCTTGCCCGGTTTCTACAAGGCCTGGCCTGCAAGGGTGGAGCGGGTGTCGAGAGACGAGGTCAATGGGGCGGCCAGGGGATATCTCGTCCCTGACCGGATGGTGAGGATCCAGGTCGGACCGGGGGACGGAAAGGGATAATACCGGGTCGCGCGGCGCGCGACCCGGCGGGTACATGCCGCGCCTATACGGGAAAGGGATACCGGCCGGTCAGGCATGCGTCGCAGAAATTTGTTCCGATCATCTCGCGGAGATCGGCACTTCCGAGGTAGCGGAAGGTATCGACGCGGAGCAGGTTTTTCAGGTCCCCGTCCGTCCGGTTTGCCGCGAGTAACTCCCCTGGCTTGGCCATCGCCATCCCCATGAAACACGGAAAACGGGGCGGAGGGGCAGTGAGGCGGAGGTGGATCTTCTTCGCCCCTGCGTCGCGCAATTTCGGGATCAGGACGAGGGCCGTCGATCCCCGGACCAGGAGGGTGTCGATCAGGATGATCTCCTTTCCCCTCACCATTTCCCGGTTAATCTGAAACTTCATCTCGGCCTTTTCGAGCCTGTCCTTTTCCTTTGAAATGATGAAAATCCTGCCGATTTCGCCTACCGTGTTCACGGCCTCCTTGAGGGGGATCGCGCAGGCGTCGTGAAAACCCAACGCGCCGGGTATGGCCGCCCTCGGGATGGGAACGATCATGTCGGCCCGCTGGTCCTCGCCCTTGGCCAGCATTTTCCCGACCTCTTCCCGGAATTCATAGATGTTCCGGGAGAAAACGTGACTGGCCGGCGAAGCGAAATCGAGGCACTCCAGGATACAGGGCCGGGGATGAGGCGGGGCGAAAGAGAAGCTTTTTGCCTCCTCCCCATCGATCACGACGATCTGCCCGGGCTCGACATCCCCTATCCATTCGAACCTGTCGCGAAAGGCGCACGTTTCCGACGCTATCGCCCACTCGTAGTCTCCCTCCTCGCCCCTCCTTCCGAGTGAGAGCGGCCGGAACCCGAAGGGGTCCCTGGCCGCGATAAGCCTTCCCTTGGTGAGGATTATCAGGCTGAAGGCCGCCTCCCGACCCAGGACGCTCAAGGTCTTTTTCGTCTTTTCCAAAAGGTCCGGGCCGTCGGAGCGGACGATCATCTGCAGGATAACCTCCGTGTCGGTATCTGTCTGGAAAAGGCCGTCCATCCTCTCCATGAGCTGCCTGTATCGCGGCACGTGGCCGTTATGGACGACGGCGATCCTCTCTTTCTTGGTGCTGCCGATTATGGGCTGCGTATTTCGCTCACTCGCCTCGCCCGCGGTGGGATAGCGCACCTGGCCGACCGCGATCGAGCCATAGTGGGGCCGGCTGGGCGTGGAGCCTCGAAAGATCGACCCCATGTTCCTCACCTCGGAAAAAGAACCGTCTTTCAGGCCCGATACAATGCCCCAGCTTTCCTGTCCCCTGTGGGAGAGGTTCTCAAGGCCGGTCCTGACCTCCATGAAAGCGTTTCCCTTGCCGACGAATCCGAAGACTCCGCTCATCTCGTCTCCTTTCTCCGAGGCCCCGCGTCTTTCGGGACAAGAGGCCGGCCGCGGGGGTATCGACCCTCCCTAGACGCAGATGATCGTCGATGTCATTCCTGGATGCATTCAGGTAAACGTCCCGTCGCGCTGAAGGCCCATCCCCTAAGGAAACGGACGCGGGCGCCGTGGGAGGAGTTTCGCCGTCTTCATAAGTAGTATTGCATTAATTTGCGCCCGAAACAAGACCGCCCCGGGGAGAGGGCGGAAGGCGCGGGCGGACCCTCAGCAGAGGTCGTAATACCAGGGGAAATGGATGAGCATCTTCGCCTCTATGGAGTCGAGGGTGAGGGCCGCGAGATCCTCCGCCCCTGCCGCCTCTTCCCATCCGGCGGGTTGCAGGACGTCCTTACCTTCAGGGAGCATGAAAAAGTTTTTAAGCCTATCCGGATTCCATGCCGTCATCGCCCGGAGTGTCTCCGAGACGGCTGCATCAACCTCGACGAGCCCTTTCCTCACCGCCCAGAGGGCGAGCTGGACCGAGTGAAGGCAGGTGGGCTCGGCGACCTCGCCCCGCTCCTCCAGCATCCTGCGCGCCTTGCGGTTAAAGGGGAGGAGGTTCAATTGTTCGATCTCCCGCAATCCCTTTTTGTCCATGGTGCGTCACCTTATCCTTTTTCCGGCGCGTGCGCCCTTTTGACGGGCAGACTGTACAAGGAGAAAGGGGTTTTATGGTAATATATAGTCAACACTGAAAAGGAGTGGGTCATGGCGAAAAGTCACGACGTAAAAAAGGACACCAAAAAGCAACCGACCAAGACATTGAAGCAGAAAAGGGAAGCCAAGAAGGAGAAGAAGACCTCCAAGGCGTAATGCCAAGTCGTCTTCTTCGCCGCATCTTTGTGTCCCCCGCGCGTTTTGCCGCCCCCCCGAAGGTGGGGCGGCAAAGTGACTGTCATATGTATCTGAGCTTGTATCTTTGAATTTTGCCTGTCGAGCTTTTGGGAAGCTCCGCCACGAACTCGACCCACCGGGGGTACTTGAACTTGGCCAGCCGGTCGAGGACCCACTGCTTTAGCTCTTTCTCCAGGTCCCCCGACGGTTGGTTCCCGCTTTTCAGCACGACGAAGGCCTTCGGTTTTGTCAGGCCCTTGTCGTCCTCCTTTCCGACCACCGCGACTTCGAACACGGCGGGGTTTTCCATGAGGCAGTTCTCGACTTCCACGGGCGACACCCAGATCCCGCCGACCTTGAGCATGTCGTCGCCCCGGCCCGCGCACCAGTAGTAGCCTTCATTGTCCACGTAATACTTGTCCCCCGTGCTGATCCATTCACCCTGCATGGTGAGGCGGGTCTTCTGCCTTTTCCGCCAATACTGCTGGGCCGCGCTTGATCCTTTCACGAGAAGGTTCCCTATTTCGCCCGTGGGGACATCCCGTCCCTCATCATCCACGAGCCGTAGCTCGTAGCCCGGCACCGGCTTGCCCGTGGAACCCGGTTTGACGTCTCCCGGCCTGTTCGAAATGAATATGTGGAGCATCTCGGTCGAGCCTATTCCATCGAGGATGTCGACGCCAAAGCGCTTCTTCCAGCGATAGTACAGCTCGGGCGGCAAGGCCTCGCCCGCGGAGAAGCAGATGCGGACGGATGAGAATTCATGCGTCGCGTTAGGGTCGGGCTCGGTGATCCCCGCCTCGCGGTCGCGCCTTTCCTTGTACTCGAGCATCTGGCCGTAGAGCGTCGGTATACCGAAGAAGACGGTCGGACGGAAGCGCTCGAGAAGGCGGAACACGTTCTCGGGGTTGGGCGCCTGGGGGTTGAGCACCACGGAGGCGCCGGCGGAAAAGGGGAGATATACCCCGTTACCCAGGCCGTACGCAAAAAAGAGCCGTGCGGCCGAGTAGACGATGTCATCCTCGGTCAGCCCCAGCACACCCTTTCCGAAGGCGTCGGAAGAGGCAACCATGTCGTACTGGGAATGGATCGCGCCCTTTGGAGAGCCGGTAGAGCCCGAGCTGTAGAGCCAGAAACCGACATCGTCTTTTGTCGTGGCCTCGGTTTTCAGGGTCGCCGGCGCGTGGCGGTACATCTGGCGAAAGGGTATATGGGCGCCCTTCTCTTCCGATATGACGATCATGTCCCGGAGGTACAGTAGATCGCCTTTGATCTCGTTGATGACCGGTATCAACTCTTCGGAAACGACGAGGACGCGCGCCCGGCTGTCATTGAGGTAGTACTCGTAGTCGGAGGGCGTGAGCATGGTATTGACGGGGATGGGGACGGCGCCGATCTTGATGGCGCCCCAGAAGACCGCGTAGAACTGGGGGACATCGAGCATCAGGACCAGGATCCGGTCGTCGAAGCGTATGCCTATCTCCCGAAAGGCGTTCGCCGTCTTGTTCACCATCTTCGCGATGTCATTGTACGTATAGGTCCGGCGCTCCGTGCAGACCGCGATCCTGTGGCCCCTCCCCTGTCGTGTGTTCCGATCGACAAAGTAGTCTGTCGCATTGAAAAATTCCTGTGTCTCGCCGTGAACCATAATGCTACCTCCCGTGTGTGCTTATACCCGGTCCGAATTCATTCGCCGACCCGTGTTCAGACACAGACTACCCCCTTCATTCGCCGCTTTCGCCGTGGCATGCGCTATCCTGTGGGCGCTTCCCGGATTTAGATGTCAAATTCATCCCCTCTGTGAGGAACGTGCGTCACGAGACCGAGCCTTTCGGTGACAAGCTCCGCGAAGGCGACAGCCACGTTTTCCTCGCCGTGTACGACAAAGACCTCGGGTCTGCTCTCAAAGGCGGAAAGCCACTCTATAAGCTCCTTCTGATCGGCGTGGGCGGAAAAGCCGTTGATCGTGTAGACCGCCGCCCGCACCGCGATCTCTTCACCCATAATATGCACATGGGAAACGCCGTGGACAATCCGCCTGCCTAGGGTCCCCCGCGCCTGGAATCCCGTAAAAACAACGCTGCACTCGGGCCTCCAGAGGTTGTGCTTCAGATGGTGGGCGACCCTGCCGCCCTCGCACATGCCGCTGCCGGCCAGAATGACCGCCCCCGACTTTATCCGGTTGATCGCCTGTGATTCTTCAATGGACTCGGTGAAATGGAGCCTTATGGCATCGCCCTTGATAACCTGGGTGAGCCTGCGCGCTTCCTCGTCAAAATATTGGGGGTGCCTCGTATATATCCTCGTCGCGTCCCTCGCGAGAGGACTGTCGACGTAGACGTCGAGGGCCGGGAGACGCCCCTCGCGCACCTGGCCGTTCAGGATATAGAGGATGTCCTGCGTTCTGCCGACGGCAAAGGCCGGCATGATAACATTGCCTCCCCTCTTGAAGGTGACCTTGACGGCCTCCACCAGCTCGTCGACGCTCTCCTTCATACCCTTGTGCATGCGGTTTCCGTACGTCGATTCCATCACTACGTAGTCCGCGGCCGTCGTCAGGTGCGGGTCCGCGATGATCGGGTTCCCTTTCTTGCCGATATCGCCCGAGAAGACGATTTTTTTCTCCGCGGGGCCGTCCTGATACCAGAGCTCGAAGGTGGACGACCCAAGGATGTGCCCGGCGTCGACGAAGCGGTACGTCAGGCCCTTTGCCTGCCGGCCGATTTCACCATACCCCTTCTTCACGAAAAGCGGCAACGCCGCCAACACATCCTCAACACTATAAAGGGGCTGGAACGCGTGGTCCTTCCCCTGCCTCAGGGCCTTCCTGGTCTTCCATTCAGCCTCCTTTTCCTGTATATGGGCCGAATCGAGAAGCATGATCTCCACGAGGTCCGCTGTGGCGTGGGTGGTGATGATCTGTCCTTTGAAACCTTCCCTCACGAGCTTCGGTATGAGCCCCGAATGGTCGATATGGGCGTGGGTGAGGAAGAGACACGCTATCTCCGAGGGCTGAAAGGCAAAAGGATTGCCGTTCTCCGCATTTTCGCCCTGCTGCATGCCGCAGTCAAGGAGGAGCTGCATGCCGTTCACGGACATATGGAAACACGACCCTGTGACCTGGCGCGCCGCTCCGAGAAACCGGATTCTCACATGGCCTCCATTCGAGTGCATGTTATAGCATAGAGTCGGTATGTTTCACAATGGCCACGCCCGGACCCTCGAAAGGCCACGCCCGCGTTCTGCATACAAGGCAGGGGGAATTTCCTTGAAAAGGACAGGGGGCGGACCATATACTACGGGGGGCGCGGGTCCGAACGCCGAAAGCGGCGGGAGGGTTGCGCCGTAAGGTTTTTCGCGGGAGGTGGTTTCCATGAGACTGAAAGAGAGGGTCGCTTTTCTGACGGGCGCGGCAGGCGCGGGCATCGGCCAGGCGACGGCGCGCCTCCTCGCCGGCGACGGCGCGCGTCTCGTCATCACCGACGCGCACGGAGAGCGGGCGAGGAGTGTTGCGGAACAGTTGGAGGGCGAGTTCCGGGTTGACGCCATGGGCATCGCCTGCGACGTCACCGAGAGGAGGCACGTTGAGGACGCGGTGGCCGCCGCGCTCGACCGCTTCGGACGGATCGACATCCTCGTCAATAACGCTGGGACAAACCGGCCGACCCAGGTAATCGATATGGGTGACGAGACATGGGACCTCGTCCTGAACACGTCTCTCCGGGGGACCTTCTACACGTGCAGGGCCGTCCTTCCCCTCATGATGCGACACCGGTTCGGGCGCATCGTGAACGTCGCGTCAGTGGCGGGATTCATGGGGCTGAAGGCGGGACACGCCCACTACGCGGCCGCAAAGGCAGGGGTGATGGCCTTCACCCGGTGCCTCGCAATGGAGGCGGCCGAATATTACATTACGGCGAATACCGTCGCCCCGAGCTTCATTTATAACGAGTTCATCCCCCGCATCTATCCCGATGAGGAGATCAAAAGAATGCACGAGGCGATCCCCTACCCGAGAAAGGGCACACCCGAGGACGTGGCGCGGACCATCCTCTTCCTCGTGACGGATGGGGAATATATCACGGGCCAGACTATCTGTGTGACAGGGGGAAGCTGGATGCATTGATACCGAGTCGCCTTCTTCGCCACATCTTTGTTGTCGCATCAAAGCTCTCCTCAACGTACTAAGAGTATGCCTTCGTCGGCTCCTCGCCGCCGCCCGGGTACCCACACCCGTTGGGTGTGGGTGGTGCCTTTGAATGCAACTCGGTATGATGCGTGCCGGGATTATCGCCGGCACGCTTGAACATGCCCCCTCCCGTGTTTATATTGAACCACTTCCCCGACAACGCAAATCCGCCGGCCGTCCGGGCATCCGCCGAAAGGCGGGTGTCCCGGCGCCCGTTCGCTCTTTCACTTTGACTTTGCCATGCTCTTGGGATAGATTTTTGAAACCGGACAAGCGGTCGCCGATCCGTTTTTTCACGTGGAACAGACCCTCTGCCTTGAGAAAAGGCCGGCCAATCTCCAGTGGCCGCGCGATGAATGGATGATTGTGCAATGCGAAGGCTGATGATAAGGGTATGGAAGGGAGAGGCGCGATTTTCGCGGGCGGTTCTGTTCCTTCCCCTTCTTACCCTTTCCGCCCTCTACAGGGTGGGCCTGGCGGCGCGGGAACTCTGGTATGCCGGGCGGTTCGCGAGGGTTGAGCGGGCCTCCGTGCCCGTGATAAGCGTGGGCAACCTGTCACTCGGCGGCACGGGCAAGACCACCGTGGTCGAGCGGCTTTCGAGGGAGCTGAGGGAAAGGGGCCTGCGGCCGGGGATCGTGATGCTCGGATACAAGAAAAAGAGGAAGGGCGCCTTTGCCGTCGACCGAAGGAGCGACACGGCGGAAAGCGCCGGGGATGAGGCGCTGATGCTGGCCAAAAGGACGATGCTTCCCGTGCTCGTCGGCAAGAAGAGGGGCGTGGCGATAAAGAAGGGCGTCCGCGAGTTCGGCATCAATGTCGCCATCTTTGATGACGGGCGCCAGGTGCGGAATGTGCACAAGGACGTGGAGGTGATTATCCTCTCCGGCCGGGAGCCGCGATCGGCCCTGCATCTCTTCCCTCTGGGTTTTTTGAGGGAACCCCTTGAAATGGCGAAGAAAGCCGATATAATATTGGTCAACAAGGGCGAACTGGACAGCCGCACGAAGGCCCTTGTGTCGGGTATGCCGACCTTTCACATCCGGTACCGGCCCCTCTATCTGTGCAGGGTGAAGGACCGGGCGATGGCCGATTACCGGTCTCTTCGGGGAAAGAAGGTACTGGCCTTTTCAGGGCTCGGGGATAACAGCTCGTTTTTCCGCATGCTTCGGGACGTGGGGGCGGATGTGGTGCGGACGTGTGAGTTTCCCGACCACCACCGCTACCGGCGTGAGGACCTGAGGCGTGTGACGTCGTTTCAGGACGTGGAGATGGTGGTGACGACTGAAAAGGATGCGGTCAAGATCGATGGCATGGAGGCGGCGGACAACCTTTTCTATCTTTCGATCGAGGCGGAGATCGAGAACCAGGACGCATTGATCGAGCACCTTTACAGCAAGATGAGGGCATGAGATGACAGATCGCGTATACATATTCGATACCACCCTGAGGGACGGCGAGCAGTCGCCGGGCAATACGATGAACGCCCAGGAGAAGCTCAGGGTCGCCAAGCAGCTCGAGGCCCTGGGCGTCGATATAATCGAGGCGGGTTTTCCCGTCGCCTCCGAAGGGGACTTCGAATCGGTCAGGCAGATCGCCGAGGTCGTGAAGAGCAGTCAGGTGGCGGGTCTTGCCAGGGCCAATTTCGAGGATATCGACCGCGCGTGGGAGGCCGTCAAGGACGCGGCGAATCCCCGGATCCACACATTCATCTCCACCTCGGACATCCACCTCAAATATCAGATCAGGAAGAGCCGGGACGAGGCGCTCAGGATCGCGGAAGAATCGGTGAGGAGGGCGCGAACGTACACGTCCAACGTGGAATTCTCCGCCATGGACGCGACGAGGACCGACTGGGATTACCTGTGCAGCGTCTTCACCGTTGCCATCGATGCGGGGGCCACCACGATAAATGTCCCCGATACGGTCGGTTATACGGTCCCCGATGAATTCGGCGCCCTGATCCGCTATATCATGGAGCACGTCCCCAATATCTCCGGGGCGGTCGTGAGCGTCCACTGCCACAACGACCTGGGTCTCGCCGTCGCCAACTCCATAGCCGCGGTGAAATGCGGCGCGCGCCAGGTGGAATGCACGATCAACGGTATCGGCGAGCGCTCGGGCAATGCGGCACTCGAGGAGATCGTCATGATCCTGAGGACCCGGAAGGATCTCTTCGTTGTCGATACGGGGATCGTGAGCGAAAAGATCTACCCCACGAGCAGGCTTATCACGTCG
>JBEKJU010000102.1:0-12908 GCA_050011095.1 Syntrophorhabdales bacterium | reverse complement strand
CAGTGGGCGTTCTCCGGGGCCTTCGACGTGGTCAGGCCCCATATGCTCTCCGGCATACTGGTGCAGTCGACAATCGCCATACTGATCCTCGTCGGCTTCGAGAGCTGTACCGCCCTTTCAGCGGAGACGAAGGATGCCGGGAAGAACATCCCCAAGGCGATCATCATTTCTCTCATCGTGCAGGGGGCGATCGCCTATCTTTTCGAGTATTTTGCCGCGAGTTACATGGTGAGCGACAAGCTCGTCAACGTGACGAACAAGGTCGCGACCACCGGCATGGCCGCGGCGGCGGCATCGAGCGCCCCCATCGGCGACCTTGTAAAGCTCGTCGGGGACAGCCTGATTCCAGGGCTCGGCTTCGGCCTGATGATCACCATGGCCGTCACCGTCGCCATCGCCGTCGTCGGCACCACCTTGAGCGCCATGAACACGGCCATGCGCATCAGCGCCGGCATGGCGGATGACCGGGAATTGCCCTCGGGCCTGAGCTTTATCCACCCCACCTTCAGGACCCCCCACATGGCGCTCGTGGCCCTGATAATCGCGGTCTCCGCCATAGGCATAGTGGGCGTCCAGAGCGTGGTCGGCCTCACGGGCATTGCCCTCGCCTCCAATCTGGGGACGTTCATCCTCTACGGCCTTACCTGCGTATGGACCATCATCGCCTTCAAGGGTCGGAGCGATTTTAATGCCTTGAAGCATGCTGTCATTCCCGCGGCGGGCATCCTTTTCAACGCGCTGATGACGGCGGCGATCCTCTATCTCTACATCACGGGCAACGCGGACGCCAAATCAGAGGCGAAGATATGCTTCATCATCGCCGGCGGCTGGGCGATCATCGCTATCGCCTATGTCGCGGTGACCACCGTGCGGAAAACCTATCGCTTCAAGATGGTCTCCGCCCTCATCCGGCCCGAGCAGCTAAATATCGTGGTGGAGGCGCTCAAGGAAGACGATTACATCATGGGGATGACCGTGACGAAGGTAAAGGGATTCGGCAGGCAGAAAGGCCAAACGAATGGGGATCCCGATGCTGATAGGATCACCTTCGTGCCCAAGGTCAGGGTTGACGTTGTCGTGAGGGAGTGGGATGTCAAGGCCGTCATGGAGATCATGGGCGAGGCGGCCCGCACCGGGCAGGTCGGCGACGGCAAAATCTTCGTTTCCGATGCGTCGGACGCGATGCGCATCCGCACAGGAGAAAGAGGGATCGAGGCGGTAATGTCATGACAATGGATCATTCGCGATAGAGGCGATTTTTAAGGAGGATACCATGAAAAAGATAGAGGCGATAATCCGGCCCACGAAGACGGGCGATGTCTACGCGGCCTTGGGAGGCGCGGGCTGCCCAGGCCTGATGATGACCGAGATCGAAGGCCAGGGAAGACAGAAAGGCGTGGAACAGCAGTTTCGCGGAAAGACATACAAGACGGAGCTTCTCACAAAGGCGAAGATTGAGATTGTGGCGAATGACGAGGATGTGGACAGGATAGTCGCGGTGATAAGGGAGGCGGCCCTGACGGGAAAAGAAGGGGACGGCAAGATCTTCGTCTACACCATAGAAGATGCCATACAGATCCGCACCGGCGAGCGGGGAAAAATGACCATCTAGCGCGAAAAGCCGCGAAGGAGGAGCATATGAAAAAGATAGAGGCGATAATCGAGCCCTCGGACGTGCAGGCGATGAAAGACGGCCTCACAAGCATAGGCATAGGGGCGATGACCGTCACGGAGGTCAAGGATTTCGGCAGCCGGGACGGACTGACGCAGGTCTACAGGGGTGTGAGGTATCAACCGCCTTTTCTCATAGAGGCAAAGATCGAGGTCGTCGTGACGGACGATGAAATGGACAGGGCTGTAGCGATGATCCAGGAGACGGCAAAAAAGGACGCATCGGGAGAGAGCAAGGTCTTCATCTTTCCCCTCGAACAGGTAAGACAGACAGGGAAGAAAAGCATAGCGGCCGTATCGTGACCGTACCCCCCCCTAAGCACCCGCGGCCTGTGCGTCGCGGGTGCTCTTTTTTGAAGGGTGATACCGAGTTGCTTATCTTCGGCACCACCCACGCCCCTTCGGCACCACCCACGCCCCTTCGGCGCGCCGACGCAGCCGTCGGCAGGAAACGCCCTTGAGGGAGGAGGCTCCAATGGCTTTGCCGTTGGAGGGGGCGACGCTAGCCGACGGTGCATTTTTTCGCCTCCGGTTTTTCCTTTTTATCCCCTTACTGCCGTCATTCCGGCGGAAGCCGGAATCCATGTTTCTTTCTGGATTCCGGGTCGCGCTCCGCTTGCCCGGAATGACGATAGTTGTGAACGCCGAATACGTCACCGAACTTTCGAAATGGACCAAAAGTGTAAAAGCCGGCATCACGGGAAGATCGGACACTCTTCGAGAGGGCCCGCGCCGCCCCGTACCCTCGGATGGTGACTTTGAATGCGACTCGGCATGAAAGGAGGATGTCGTGAGGAAGGTCTGCTACTCCTCCCGGAAAAGCTCTCCGTCCACCATGGTGAACCTTCTCTTGCCCGCGCGGCCGATCTCGGGGTCGTGGGTCACGAGGATGAGGGCCGCCCCTATCTTCTCCCGCACGGAGAGGATATACCCCAGCACCTCCCTGCCCGTCTTCCTGTCGAGGTTCCCCGTGGGCTCGTCCGCGAGGATCAGCTCGGGCCGGTTGATGAGCGCCCTTGCTATGGCCACCCTCTGCTGTTCGCCCCCTGAAAGCTCGCCCGGCTTGTGATTCCTCCGGTGGGCCAGGCCCATGATCCCCAGAAATTCCTCTGCCTCGGCAAGGGCCTCCGCCGCCTTCACCCGCCTGATCCATAGGGGAACCATGATATTCTCGACGACGGTGAAATCCTGCAGGAGGTGGTAGAACTGGAAGACAAACCCCACCTTTTCGTTCCTGAAGCGGCACTGCTCCTCCCCGTTGTAGAGGCTGATGTTTTTCCCCCTGTAGAGGATCTCGCCCTCCGTGGCCCGGTCGAGGGAGCCGATCACATGGAGGAACGTCGTCTTGCCGGCGCCGGAAGGACCCATGATGGTGATGTATTCGCCTTCCCCCACCTCCAGATCGATCCCCTTCAGCACGCCCACCGTGGCGCCGTCCTTGTGAAAACTCTTCGTTAATCCGCGTATGGAAACAAGGGGCTCACTCATATCGCAGCGTCTCCACGGGGTCGATCCTCGATGCCTTGTACGAGGGGTAGAGCGTCGAACAGAGACAGAGCAGAATGGTCACGGCGGCGATGAGGAGGACGTCGAGGTGGCTGATCTTCATCGGCAGGGTGCTGATGTAGTAAACGTCGCTCGGGAGCTTTACGATCTCGAAATGGGTCTGCACCTCCAACGCCAGATATCCGACGAAGGTGCCGAGCAACGCGCCGAAGACGCCTATCGTCAGGCCCTCCGCCACAAAAACGCGCATGATGCTCCTGTTGGTCGCGCCCATGGCCTTGAGGATGGCGATATCCTTCTTCTTCTCCATCACCGTCATCACGAGGGCGCTTATGATGTTGAAGCTCGCCACGAGGATAATGAGGGCCAGAATGATGAACATCACTAGCTTTTCCAGCCTCAGGGCCGACAGGAGATTCCTGTTCTGCTCCATCCACGTCCTTCCGAAATAGCCGGGTCCCAGCGTCCTGACTATGCGGTCCCGCACCGCGCCCGCCGCATAGACGTCCTTCACCTTAACCTCGATCCCCGTGACGCCCATGCCCAGCATCGCCTCCGCATCGGAAAGCGGCATGATCGCCACGAGACTGTCTATGTCGTACATGCCCGTCTCGAACGTGCCCCCCACCCTGACCCGGAGCGTCTCGGGGGCCGCGCCGGCCGGGGAAAAACCGCCGAAGGGAACGATGAGCGTAAAGAGATCGCCCCGGAGGAGGCCAAGCTCCCGCGCAAGCTCCCTGCCGAGAAGGATCGTGCCGCTGCTCGCGAGGGAATCGACGCTGCCCTCTTTCATGAGACGCGTGAGGTAGCGGGCGTCCTTCGGCGCAATACCCCTCACGACCACACCCGAGACGCGGAACGGTCCCTGCGCCATCGCCTGGAACTCGATGAAGGGTGATGCGGAGGCGACGCCCTCGACGCCTTGCAGCCGCTCCACGACCTTCTCCGGGTCCTTCACCCCCCATTCAGGGATCAGAACGATGTGGGGGCGGATGCCGAGGAGCCTGTCCCTGATCTCGTCCTGGAACCCCGTCATCACCGCGATGACCAGGATGATCGCCATAACGCCGATGCCTATGCCCGCTATGGCGATCCAGGTGGTGAACGATATGAACTTGTCCTTCCTTTTCGACCGCAGATAACGAAGGGCGATTGCCGTTTCGTAGTTCATGGCGCGCACCTCTATGGCCTAAGGAGGGGGAAGAGGATCACCTCACGGATCGACTGGCTGTCGGTAAGGAGCATGGTCAGCCGGTCTATTCCGATGCCCTCGCCCGCCGTCGGAGGCAGCCCGTATTCAAGGGCCGTGATATAATCCTCGTCCATTGCCGCGCCCTCCTCCTTATCCCTTATCTGCTCGATGAACCTCCTCTTCTGGTCCTCGGGGTCGTTCAGCTCGTTGAAGCCGTTCGCGATCTCCATGCCGCTCACGTAAAGCTCGAACCGCTCGGTCACCTCCGGTCTCTCCTTCGACCGCTTCGCCAAGGGGGAGACCTCTACGGGGTACCGGGTGATGAAGGTGGGCTGCACGAGCTTGTCCTCGCACAACTTTTCAAAGATCTCGGTAATGGCCTTGCCCTTCGCCATCGTCCCGATGCCCTCGATGCCAAGCTCCTCGCCGAAGGCCGCGAGCATTGAAGGATCATCCGCGACCGAGGGGTCGAACCCGCCGGGATCGATGAGGGCCTGCTCCATGGTCAGCCGCCTCCAGGGTCTCGAAAAATCGATCTCCCGGCCGTCGTACGTCACGACAGGGCCGCCGAAGAGCCGCGTGACGAGGGCCGACACCATCTCCTCGGTCAGGTCCATGAGGTCCTCGTACGTGGCATAGGCCTGGTAGAATTCGAGCATGGTGAACTCGGGGTTGTGTCTGACGGAGATCCCTTCATTCCTGAAGTTCCTGTTGATCTCGAAGACCCTCTCGAACCCTCCGACGATCAGCCTTTTCAGGTAAAGCTCGGGGGCGACCCTCAGATAGAGGTCGAGGCCCAGGGCGTTGTGATGGGTCTTGAAGGGCTTCGCCACCGCGCCGCCCGGGATCACCTGCATCATGGGCGTTTCGACCTCGATGAAGGAACGGTCGATCAAAAAGGCGCGTATCGATTCGATGATCTTAGCCCGCCTCAGGAAAATCTCGCGCACCTTCTGGTTGACGATGAGGTCCACGTACCTTCTGCGGTACCGCTCTTCCACGTCCTTGAGGCCGTGCCACTTCTCGGGCAGGGGGCGGAGCGACTTCGTCAGGAGCGTGATCCGCGCGGCGAGTATCGTCAGCTCGCCGGTCCGCGTCTTGAAGAGCTTTCCGTCAGCCGCGACAATGTCGCCCACATCGAACTTCTTGAAGAGATCGTAGTCGGGGGACGTAAGCGTATCCTTCCTCACGTACACCTGGGTCCGCCCCTCCCGGTCCTGGACGTGGAGGAAGCAGCTTTTGCCGAAGTCCCTGAAGGCGACGATCCTGCCGGCGAAGGAAACGGTTGCGTCTCTCTGCTCTATCTCCTCGGCGCTTAGAGCGCCGAACTCCTCCCGGAGACGGCCGCTCCCCGTGTAATCGCCCCTTTCCTGGGGATAGGGGTCAATTCCCGAGGCCCGGAGAAACTCCTCCTTCTCCTTGCGGACGCCCAAAAGCTCATTGATCGGTTCCATTCATCCTCCCAGCTCTACGATCACATCGTAATCGGTCGTTCCCGTCACCACGCCCGTCCGTATCTGGCCCACCTCGCCCTTACCCCTGATGAAGGCAATGCCGTCGACGTCGGGGGCCTGGATGAGAAGGCGCCCTGTTAAGACGTCCGCCTCGCGGGCCTCGATGACGACCTTCATGGTCCGGCCCTTGAGCCTCGTGAGCCGCCTTTTCGATATCGCGCCCTGAAGCTCCATGATCGCCCGGTACCTCTCCTGCTTTACGCCCTTCGGCACCTGATTCTTCATGCGGGCGGCCGCCGTTCCCGCCTCCCGCGAATAGGTGAAGGCCCCCAGGTTGTCGAACTCCCATTCGGAGATGAATGCGCAGAGGTTCGAGAAATCGGCCTGACTTTCCCCCGGATATCCTACCATGACCGTCGTGCGGAGCACAGAGTCGGGCATGGCCGACCTGATCTTTCCGAAGAGGCGCTCGAGGGCGCTCCGGGAATAGCCCCGGTTCATCGATCGCAGGATGCCGTCCTCCGAATGCTGTATGGGGATGTCGAGGTATGGTATGATCCGCTCGTCGCGCGCCATGAGATCGAGGAGCGCATCGTTTATGCCCGCCGGGTGCAGGTAGAGGAGCCTGATGAAATAGTCCTCCTTCACGGCGAGGAGACCCGTGAGGAGGCCCGCGATATCCCTGCCCCCGTCCTTCCCGTAGGAGGTGATATCCTGGCCCACCACGTTAAACTCCCTGAACCCTTCTCCCAGAAGTCGCGCGAATTCCTCTTTGATATCGTCGGCGGTCCGGCTCTTCAACGGCCCCGTGATGGAGGGAATCGTGCAATAGCTGCACCGGTTGTTGCAGCCTTCCTGTATCTTCAGATAGGCCGTAGGGGCGGTAGTGAGCACCTTTCTCGGGATGCGGCCGCAAAGGTCCCGACCCCCAGGCTCGGGGGCGTCCTTGAAAAGGCCCCTTTGGGTGATAAGGCGCTCGATGCCGCCGTAGGCGCCCCTCCCGACGAAGGCGTCCACCTCCGGCAGAAGGTCGGCCAGCTCGTCCCCGTACCGGTCGACGAGGCAGCCCGCCACGACCAGCCTCGCGCCGTCACCTCCCGCCCTCTGCGCCTCCCCGAGAATGGTCTCTATCGATTCGCTGCACGCATCGGCGATAAAGGCGCACGTATTGATGACGACCAGCTGCGCATCGTCCGCGAGTACGTGGCCCGCCCTTTCGAGCCGCCCGGCCAGATACTCGGAGTCAACGAGATTCTTGGGGCAGCCGAGGCTCACGATCCTATACCTCATGGAGGAGACACCCCCCCTGGCACGCCGCATTCCGCAGGCCTGCGCAGTGCGCCCCGATGCCGACCACGTGACAGAGAAAAAAATCATACTTGAGCGGGTCTTCCGGACAGTGCCTCTTCAGCTCGTCCGTGATCTGGCAGGCCGCCTTCCAGACCTGCGATCTCTGATCGGTCCAGCCAAGGCACCTGCCTATCTTCCAAATGTTCGCGTCGAGGGGGACGATCAGGTCACGGGTCCTGACGAATTGCCACAGGCCGAAGTCGATCTCGTCGCGGCGCACCATCCACCGCGCATAGAGGCTCCATCTCTTGAAGGCGCTCGATGGGGCCGGCCTCGGGAAAAAGAAGAGGAGATCGTCCTTGTCCGCGACCAGGGCCTCCCTGGCCGCCCAGACCGCCTGCCTGAAATCCCCTTCGTAATAGTGCTCGACCATGCCCCCGATGCCCCCGAACCGTTCCAGGATGTCCCGCAGAACAACAAAGAGCCGCACGATGTCGGGCCCCTTCTGGAAGCGATAATAGAGGTGGTTCAATGCGGAAAAATCGCCCGAGGCGACAAATTTATAGGGGCTTTCGCCCATGCGCTTAAAGAGCGCGCCGAGGAAGCGTGTGACCTGCCCGACGCGGCCGTATGCGAATTGAGAGGCGATAAACCCGGCAATCTCAATATCTCCGGGGTCGGTGAACCGGTGCGGGAAGGCGACGGGGTCATTCCCCATCAGCGTGACAAGCCCCTCCCTCTTTCTCTCGTATATCTGCTCCAGGTTAATGGCGTTTTCCTTTTTCGGTTGCTTTCTAAGAATAGTCTTTCAGAAACTCTGTAGAGGTGCGCGTTCCGCCTTGTCTTTCCACTCGTAGAGCCGTTTCCTGAAGAGACTCCCCCTCTTCTGCGCGGCATCCTTCCATTCGTCCCACTCTTCGATGTTCGGCTCAAGGGCCTCGCCGGAGATCCCCATTTCCCCGAGGCGCGTCATGATCTTTTCCCTGACGCCCGAGACATCGGCCCTCAACTCCTCCCGGAACCCGTCCCGGAGGGCCCTCGCCTCCTCCGCGAGTCCACCTCCCGCCTCCTCGCCCAAAAGCTCCAGAAGCTCGAAGGGCCTATCCTTTTCCCCCTCGCGACCGAACTCCTCGATGATCATGTCGATCACGAGCAGGGCCAAATCGCGCTTCTCGGCCTTCATCCCGCGATATTCGGCCAGAAACTCCTCGCGCCCTATCATCCCTTCAAAAAACCGGCGCATGAGCGCCCTCAGCCGCTCCTCCAGGCCCTTTCGGGCGAACGCCCTCTTCTCCCCCTCGTCCATGACGAGGTTCTTCGTCTTTTCCATGGCGAGTTCAATGGCGCTCTTTATCTCACCCACGGCTACTCCGCATCCATTTCGATCCTGTATGCATCCGTCCTGTCGTAAACCTGTGGACTATATTCTACAACAGATGCCTCATCTATTCCATAGAAGATGTGCCAACAGCCCGGCTTCACACGGAGCCTGCCGCCTTTGGTCAGCATATGCTCCACCCTCTCCCGGGTGTCGAGATCGACGAAGACCGCCCTTATCCTGCCTTCCACCACGTAGAATACCTCCTCCTTCTTCTCGTGGTAGTGCATGCCCCGCCAGAACCCTTTCCTTATGGTGAAAAAGGCGATGTGCCGCGCCTCTTCCCCATAGCATATCTGGGCGAAGGCGCCCTTCTCCTCCTCCCACCTCTTGGGGCCCTCCCCCTCACTCGTCTCGGGGAGCATCTCCAGGAATATCTTATCCATATCCGGCATAATATATGGTGAACCGCGGCAAAGGTCAAGCCTCATGGTCGGGATCGGGCTCCGCCCGGGGCCCGGCTGAAAAAAAGGACTTGAGCGGCGATCCGCCGTGATGGTAACCTCTGTCAGAAAGGGCCGGTCTTGCCGCCGGAGCGCCCGGCGTCGAAGGAGACTTTCCGTGCAGGCTTTCCTTGGAATAGCAGTACTTATCGCTTTTGCCTGGGTCATAAGCGAGGACCGGCGGAGGGTGAAGGTCGGCGAGGTCTGCCTCGGCCTGGCGGTCACCATCCTCATGGCGGTCGTCATGCTCAAGATCCCCTTTCTCCGCTACGTCTTCGATCTTTTGAACCGGGGCGTCTCCATAATCGAGGAATCGACCCGCGCGGGCACCTCCTTCGTGTTCGGCTATCTCGGGGGAGGCACGCTGCCCTTCGACGAGAAGTTTGGCGGTTCCGGTTTCGTCCTCGCCCTCCAGGCCCTCCCCATCGTCCTCGTGGTGAGCGCCCTTTCGTCCCTGCTCTTCTACTGGCGCATCCTCCCGGTCGTCGTGAGGGCCTTCGCCTGGATCTTCGAGAAGACCATGCGGGTAGGCGGAGCCGTGGGCCTCTCCGCCGCGGCGAACGTCTTTTTGGGTCAGGTCGAGTCGCCCCTCATCGTCCGCCCCTACCTGAAAGAGATGACGAGGTGCGAGCTGTTCATTACCATGAGCTGCGGCATGGCGGGGATAGCGGGTACGGTCATGGTGCTCTATGCCTCGATATTGAGAACGATGCTTCCCGATGCCATGGGCCACATCCTCATCGTCTCGATCATCAGCATACCCGCCTGCATCACGGTCTCGAAGGTCATGGTCCCCGAGACGGGCCCGAGCACGGCGGGAAAGCTCTCGCCCCCCTGCCTTGCGACGAGCGCCATGGACGCGATCACCCAGGGAACAGTCGACGGGATCGGCCTCCTCATCAATATCGTCGGCATGCTCGTTGTGCTCATCGCCCTCGTCTACCTTGCGAACAGACTCCTCGGTTTCCTCCCCGGCCTCGGCGGACGGCCGATCACCCTCCAGAGACTACTCGGTTATATCATGGCGCCCGTCGTCTGGCTTATCGGCATCCCCTGGTCAGAGGCGGAGACCGCGGGAGGTCTCATGGGAACCAAGACGATCCTCAACGAGATGATCGCCTATATCGATATGGCGAAGCTTGCGCCGGGGGCCTTGAGCGAGAAAAGCAGGCTTATCATGGTCTACGCCCTGTGCGGCTTCGCGAACCCCGGAAGCCTCGGCATCATGATAGGGGGCATGGGGGGCATGGTCCCCGAGCGGAAATCCGAGATCATCGGCCTCGGCGTCAAGTCGATCATAGCCGGAACGCTCGCCACGCTTCTGACCGGCGCCATCGTCGGCATTATAAACTGAGGGGGGTTACTATGACTGGCGCGGAGGCGCTCATAAGGGCGGCTGTTGCCGGCGGAGTGACGATATGCTTCGCCAATCCCGGTACCACGGAGATACCCATCGTCGCCGCGCTCGACGAGGTCGCGGGGATGAAGGCCGTCCTCGGTCTCTTCGAGGGGGTCTGCACGGGCGCGGCCGACGGCTACGGGCGCGTCACGGCAAAACCCGCGATGACACTCCTCCACCTCGGTCCGGGCCTCGCCAACGGCGTGGCCAACCTCCATAACGCGAGGCGGGCGCGCACGCCGCTCTTCAACGTCATCGGGGAGCATGCCACCTGGCACCGCCTCAATGGTCCGCCTTTGACCATAGACATAGAGGCCCTCGCCGCGACCGTTTCCGCATGGGTGAGGACGACCGCGTCGGCGGACGCCCTTTCGGCGGACGTGGCGGACGGCCTGAACGCATCCCTTGGAGGCAGGGTATCGACCCTGATCGTGCCGAGCGACCTCCAGCAGGCGGACGTGTCCGATTTCACCGTGGCCGCGGCTCTACCCCCCTTCGCTCCCTTATCGGCCGAACCGATCGAGAGGGCCGCCCGGCTCCTCAAGGCAGGAAGGAAGACGGCCATGATCCTGGGCGGGAGGGCGCTCCGCGAGGCGGGCCTCGCTGCCGCGGCGCGGGTAAAGGCGGCAACCGCCTGCGATCTTCTCGCCGATTCCTTCCCGCCATACCTGGAGAGGGGCGGCGGCCTGCCAATCCTCCGGCGCATCCCGTATTTTCCCGAGGCCGCCCTCGATTTGCTCTCGCCCTATGACGCGGTCGTCCTCGCCGGGGCGCGCGAGCCGGTCACGTTCTTCGGCTATCCGGGCATACCGGGCAGACTCCTGAAAGAAGGGAAGGATAGGCTCGTGCTCTCGGACGACGGCCAGGACGAGATCGCCGCGCTCCAGGGTCTCGCCGACGCCCTCGACGGGCCGCCCGCCTTCCGGGCAATCGACGCCCCGGCCGGTCCCCGCCCGCCTGTCCTTTCGTCCGGCCCGCTGACCCCCGAGACGATATGCCTTACCCTGGCCGCCCTCCAGCCGGAGAACGCGATAATCGTCGATGAAGGACTCACAACCGCCTTCCCCTATTACGGACTCTCGGCCGGCGCGCCCCGCCACAGTCTCATGACAATAGTGGGAGGGGCCATCGGCTACGGCATGCCGGCTGCCCTCGGCGCGGCCCTGGCCGCCCCCGACCGGAAGGTGATCAACATCGAGGCTGACGGCAGCGGGCTCTATACGGTGCAGGCCCTCTGGAGCCAGGCGCGGGCCGGGGCCGACATCACGACGCTCGTCTGCTCGAACAGACGCTACCATATCCTGGAGGTGGAGCTATCCCGTTCCGGTATGGACGCCCCGGGGCCGGAGAAAGCGGCACTCACGCAGCTTTCGCCCCCCGCAATAAACTGGGTCGAGATCGCGGCCGGCTTCGGCGTCGAGGCAATGGCGGTCGATACGGCGGAAGGTCTGGCAAGGGCGCTTGCAAAGGCGCTTTCCGCCCGGGGGCCCCACCTGATCGAAATGCTCCTCTGAAAAAGCTTTTCCCTAAGTGGTCCATTTCGAAAGTTCGGTGACGTATTCGGCGTTCACAACTATCGTCATTCCGGGCAAGCGGAGCGCGAACCGGAATCCAGAAAGAAACATGGATTCCGGCTTCCGCCGGAATGACGGCAGTAAGGGGTTCCGATAGAGATGAATGTTAGCGTATTTACGAAATGGACCACTAAGGGGCGGCGGTCCGCGCCTATCCGAAGTAGGCCAAGACGATGGAGCGGAGACCGGTGACGAGAGGGGTGATCGACGGGACGTCGCAGAGGTCGGCCAGGACGGCCTCGATGACATCCCTCTTCTTCACGTTCCGCGCCATCTGGATCTTCAGCGTGGCAAGGTCGGCGAGGGCGTCTTTCCTGGTCTCGCCATCCAAGGACGCGTCCCGCCCGAGAATATCCTCGATGTCCGCGATTATCGCCTCAATCGCGCGGCTCACGGCGAAGACGGGCCGGGCCTCTTTGTCACCCGCCCCTGCCTGCGGCGGCTCCGGCGGAACCGACGGCTCGGGAGCGGGCTCGGGGAGGTCGAGCCTCACGTAGGCCTGGGGGTTTTCACGATAGCTTGCGATGATACCCGTCTCCCCCCCGTTCTCCACGAATACGCTTCCCTCCATGGTGATGCCCGCGCTGATCCCCCCCCACATATCGAGGCTCGCGGCGATGATGAATCCCCTGTCTCCGAGGAGGTCTATTGCCCTCTGCAGCTCCTGCCTGTCGGTAACCCCCATCATGGCGGCAAAATCACTCACGGTGAAGAGGAAATTAGGATGGGGAGCGGCCTCGGCAAGGTCATAAAGGCGCACCAGAAAAAGTTCGGCCAGTTCTTCGGTCGTCATAAACCCCTCTTTCTCGATCAATGTCGTGCACATGCGGGCGAGCCTAATTATACCATGTCGAACCCGAAAAACAACGCCTCATACCGAGTCGCCTTCAGTCATAACCCCCGGCAGAGCCGGGGGCTTGCCGTTTGCTGGCCCCTCGAAGGGGCCTGATCGCAAACGGAGAAAAACCGTCCTTTGCCGTCATTCCCGCGAACGCGGGAAT
>JBEKJU010000101.1:0-18211 GCA_050011095.1 Syntrophorhabdales bacterium | reverse complement strand
TTTTGTCCGCCCGCTTCGTTGCGAAAAGGTCATGTACATCCAGTACATTTGGCCTTTCCGCGCCTCGCCGATCGGGCAAAAATCCTTCGCCATCTGACTCATTTATTTCCTTCCGAGCCCTTGCTTCACCGCGTCACCGAAAAGGGAGGCCCCTGCCCATATCGTATCATTCCCGCCCTGTTCGTCCTCTTGACAGGGCGGGCCGGGTAAGCGATACTTTTGTCTGTGAAAAAGTATACACTCCGCCGCGACCTGTCGCCGCGACCTGCGCTTCTCGATTACGAAAAAGAGCTTAACGAGGAACAGCGTGCGGTCGTCATGGCGCCGGACGGGCCTATCCTCGTCATCGCGGGGGCGGGGAGTGGAAAGACGAGGGTGGTGACCTATCGGGTGGCCCGGCTATTGGAGCGCGGTATCTCACCGCAGGCCATCCTTCTCCTCACATTCACGAACAAGGCGGCCCGGGAGATGCTCCATCGGGTCGAGCATCTCATAAAGATCGACACCCGCTATATGTGGGGCGGCACCTTCCACCACATCGGAAATCTGATCCTGAGGCAGAACAGCAGGAGGATAGATTACAAGCCCAATTTCGTCATCATGGATAATGAGGACGCAAAGGACATGATCGAGCTTGTGACGAAGGAAGCCAAGATCGACACGAAGGAGAGACGGTTCCCGAAGGGGCAGGTGTTGAAGGAGATATTCAGCTACTCCGTCAACACCATGGAGGACCTGGAAGATGCCGTTACCGCGAGGTACCCCTATTTTCTCGACATCCTCGACGAGATCGACCTCATCGGAAGGGGGTATGCGGAGAGGAAGAGGGCGTCCAATGCGATGGATTTTGACGACCTCCTCTGCTACTGGCACAGGATGCTCGCCGAGGACGAGGCCTTGCGGAGGCACTACGCCACGGTCTTTTCCCACATCCTCGTGGACGAGTATCAGGACACGAACAGGATTCAGGCGGAGATAGTCGATTTCATGGGGACGGTCAACAGGAACGTGACTGTCGTGGGCGATGACGCGCAGTCGGTCTACTCCTTTAGGGGCGCCAACTTCCGGAATATTCTCGACTTTCCGAAGCGCTATCCCGAGGCGACGGTATTCCGTCTCGAAACGAACTACAGGAGCACCCCGGAAATCCTCGAGCTGGCCAATCATTCGATCTCCCACAACACGCAGCAGTTCGAGAAGAACCTGAGGGCGGTCAAGGTGAGCGGGGTTGTCCCCGTGGTGACGCCCTTGCGCGATGTGATCCAGGAGGCGGAGTTCGTTGCCCAGCGGATACTCGAATTGCGCGACGAAGGTCTCCCCCTGAGCGAGATCGCCGTTCTGTACCGGGCCCACTACCACTCCATGGAATTGCAGATGGAGCTGACCCGGCGGGGCATCCCCTTTGAGATCAGGAGCGGCCTCCGGTTCTTCGAGCAGGCCCATATCAAGGACGTGGTGGCGTTCCTGCGGGTAATGGTGAACCCGAACGATGAGATATCGTGGAAGAGGATACTCACGATGTTCCCCCGCATAGGCAAGAAAACAGCGGATCACATCTATCAGCATCTCAAGACCTTCCAGGACCCCGTGCGCCTCTTTGTCACGAAAGAGATAGGGAAGCAGTTCAAAAGCATGCAGCCGGATAGCATCGAGAGGTTGTCCACGCTCTTCGGTGAGCTTGAGGGGCTGCTCAGGTACGAGGCCCTGTCCGATATGATCTCCTCTATCCTCAAACACGGATACATGGACTACCTCAAGTACACCTACCCCAACCACGAGAATCGCCTCGAAGACATCAACCAGCTCATCAATTTCTCGTCGGAGTACGATTCGGTCGTAAACTTCCTGAGCGAGCTTTCCCTCATGAGCGGCATCAGCGCGGAAGAGGTGGTGGAAGGCGGCGAGGAGGATGAAAGGGTCATTCTGAGCACGATCCACCAGGCAAAAGGACTTGAGTGGAGGGCCGTCTTTCTCATCTGGTGCGCCGAGGGCAGGTTCCCCAATCCGAAAGCGGTGGAAGAGGGGGGGATAGAAGAGGAAAGACGCCTCTTCTATGTGGCGGCGACGCGCGCCATGGATCAGCTCTATCTCTGCTATCCCCTGATGATCTTCGACCGGCAGGTCGGCTCCGTCATTCTCAGGCCTTCCCGCTTCATCGCCGAGCTGGAATCGTGCCACTACGAAGAGTGGCGGGTGGGTGAGATATAGCGAGTCTTTCGATGCCCGTCGCCCTGTTAACCTCTTTCTGAAATAGGTTGACTTTTGACCGGACGGCCGCTAATCTTATGACAGCCGCCCGCAAGTTCCCACCGGGTCGTCCGGCAGGTGCGGTCTATCCCGCGCACCTGCCCGCCCGAAGAGGAGGCGTTTTCCACCAAAGGAGAGGCGATGCGTCAGCTTGACGAATTGAAGCGAAGGGTGATGAATCGTGAGGGTCTCGGCTCCGCTGATGCCTCTGCGCTGCACGCCCTGTGCCGCACGCACCTCTATGCCGTACTCGCCGCATCCTCCGAGATCAGAGAGCATTTCAAAGGGAAAAGGGTGAGCCTCTGCGCCATCATCAACGCCAAGTCGGGCCTCTGCGCCGAGAACTGCCGATTCTGCGCCCAGTCGGCCCACTACGCCACGGACGCCCCTACCTATCCCCTCGTCGGGCCGGAAGAGATCGTGAAGGCCGCCTTCCAGGCGAAGGCGGAGGGCGCCCATTTTTTCGGTATCGTCACGAGCGGGACATCGATCGCGGATGAGGATCTCGGCATGCTCGATTTCACCCGCGCCGAGGCATTACGGGAAGCCGGCCTCTTTCGCTACCACCACAATCTGGAGACCGCGAGGAGTTTTTTCGACTCTATCTGCTCTACCCACGACTACGGGGAGGATGTGGAGACGGTCCTTTCCGCCAAGCGGGCCGGCCTCTCGGTCTGCTCGGGCGGCATCATCGGCCTCGGGGAGACAATGGGGCACCGGATCGAGCTTGCCCTGACGCTCAGGGAACTCGATGTCGATTCGGTGCCGATCAACATCCTCAATCCCATATCCGGAACGCCCCTCGCCAACGCGCCTCCCCTCGACCCCCTGGAGATACTCGCCACCATCGCCATTTTCCGGTTTCTTCTGCCTGACAAGGACCTGAAGCTCTGTGGTGGGAAGGAAAGGAACCTCAGGCAGCTTCTGCCCCTGGGTATCGTGGCCGGCTGCAATTCACTGATGACCGGCGACTACCTGACGACAACGGGGCGGAACACGGAACTCGACCTCGAGATGATAAGGGACCTGGGACTGGAGGCGGCATTCGACGATTCGATCTAGCGTTACAGGGAAGGCCGGATGTAGTAAACTATTCCCATGTCGATTCTCATAAGAACGTGGCATCTTGCGAACGGCCTGAAGGTGGAAATCCTTGACGACACGGTCAGTTATTACGGCGATTACTCGACCGTCAAGCTGACCATCCGCTGCGCGAGATCAAGGTGGAAAAGGAGTATCTCCGGTCCTTCGACGACCATCCCCGCTACCGGATGATCGCGGGCATCCTGGGTGGCGCGGCCGAGTACCGGAGGGAGATCGTGAAACCGGGAGTGCCGGGCAAGAATCTTTCCGGCGTGAAGGGTTTCCTCGTGGACAGGTTCGAGGAGAATGCACTGGGATATTTCGAGCGGGCGGATTTTCCCGAAAGGTTCGTGCGCAAGAGATTCACGGAAATAGCGGAAGAACTCGAAAAGAAGGACCTTTTGCCGGATGGAGACCGATAAGCGGGTGCCCGTCCGGCTCCTCTCCGATGCGAGGACGGGGGCAATAGTCACCGTCAGTGACGAGGAAAGCCGGGAATACCGGGGTAGGGTAGTGCGCCTGGAGGGGGAGGAGGCCCTGATCCGGATCTTTCAGGAACTCGATTTCCCGAGCGAATCCCCCCTGGAGATCACCCTGCTCCAAGCGATCCCGAAGAGGGAGCGCATGGAGCTCATCATCCAGAAGGCAACGGAGTTGGGCGTGAGAGAGATTATTCCGTGCACGTCGGCGAGGAGCGTGACGCCGGGCGGCATCGGTTCCGGCCAGGACAAGTCACACCGATGGCCTGCCATAGCAGGGCGGGCCGTGGCGCAATGCAGGAGGCGCCTCGTGCCCCTCGTCGCCCCCTGCCGGGACTTTTCGGACGGCATCGACGGTCTATCCGACCGGGAAGGCGTGAAGCTTCTCCTCTACGAAAAGGAACGGTCGGTCTGTCTTGGGGACCTCGGAAAAGGGCTGCTTCGGGAGACGCCCCTGCGGGTCGTCATAGCCTGCGGGCCGGAGGGCGGATTTACCGATGGAGAGATCGTCTTCGCGCGGGAAAGGGGTTTTGTGCCGGTGAGGCTGGGCGGCAGGACCCTCCGTTGCGAGACCGCCGCGCTGACCGCGATTGCGATCATCCAGTATATATGGGGAGATTTATAGGCGGGCTACACGATGCGGTCCGGCCCCCGCCGAACCGCCCGGGCAGAGGCCTTTCCTGCGTGTCTATCCCTTTTCTATCCTCCTGATGCCTGCGTAGTAGCAGCAGCCCTCGCTCTTGAAGTTGTTATCGAAGACGCGAACAATGCCGTCCCTGAAGCTTATGCGCACGTAGCAGAAGCCGCCCGGCACCTCGGACCTCCTCTCCTCCACCACGACGCCCATCCCCCACCGTGTGTAGCGCTGATGGAAAACCTGGTCGCCCACCTTCAAATATAGGGCGTAATCCCTTTCCATAGACAGAGGATATATCATCGACCCCCATATTTCAAGGGTTCGGAAAGGCCCGTCCGGGGCGGCAGGGACCGGGTGCCGATCCCCTGGCCCTGATGATTTGATTTATTGCAGCCGCTGTAGCATAATCACCTATTGAACTGTCCGGATAAGGGCGTCACCTTAAGGAGGCGATACGCGATGGCTGATGAGACTATACTGCTGACCGGCGCTGCGGGATTCATTGGATGGGAGACGGGCAGGAGGCTTCTGGATCAAGGGAAACGGGTGGTCGGCATCGACAACCTGAACGATTACTATGACGTGAGGCTGAAGGAGTACAGACTAAAGAACCTGAAAGGGCATGACGGTTTCTCCTTCTACCAGGCCGACATAGAGGACCTGGAGGCGCTCGAAGGCGTTTTCAGGGAGAACAGGATAGATGCAGTCGTGAACCTCGCGGCAAGAGCCGGGGTGAGGTACAGCATCGAGAACCCCTTCATCTACATGAGAACGAATGCCTATGGAACGCTGAACCTCCTCGAACTGATGCGAAGGCATGGGGTGAAGAAGATCGTCCTCGCGTCGACATCCTCCCTCTACGCGGGCCAGAAGATGCCCTTTTCAGAGGAGCTGCCCGTGAATACCCCCATCTCTCCCTATGCAGCGTCGAAAAAGGCCGCGGAGGTGATGATGTACTCGTACCACTACCTGTTCGGCATCGATGCCTCGGTGGTGAGGTACTTCACGGTCTATGGTCCCGCGGGCAGGCCCGACATGAGTATCTTCCGGTTCATCAAATGGATCGACGAGGGGGATGAGTTGATTGTCTACGGCGACGGCTCGCAGAGCCGCGATTTTACGTTCGTGTCTGATATCGCCGACGGCACGATAAAGGCCCTCAAGGCGGTCGGTTTCGAGGTCATCAACCTCGGCAACAGCCATCCCCACGAGTTAGCCGAGGTAATCACCCTCATCGAGCAATATCTGGGTAAAAAGGCGCGTGTGAAGAGGGAGCCCTTTCAGAAGACCGACATGATGGCCACCTGGGCGGATGTGGGAAAGGCGAAGCGCCTCCTCGGGTGGGAGCCGGAAATCCCGCTTGCTGACGGACTCAAAAGGACGGTGGAGTGGTACCTCGAAAACAGGGAATGGGCGCGGGACATCCAGATAGATATGAGCAAGTAGCGGATGGAGCGGACCCCGTGGCGAAGGCGTTGCGTGAGCCTGCCTTGTCACCTATGGTATAATGAGTGATGAAAAAGGTGATATCCTTCGATCTTGACGGGACGATCGTCGATGGCCGGTACGGCAACATGGTGTGGCTTGAGGGCCTTCCCGAGAGGTACGCCGAGCAATATTCCCTGCCGGTCGCCGAGGCGAAGGCCGAAGTGAAGAGGGCATACGACTCCGTGGGGGAGGGCGACCTCCTTTGGTACGACATCGACTACTGGATACGGCGGTTCGACCTGACCGTCCCGGTTCCCGACCTGCTCGACCGGTATCGGGACTATATCCGCCTGCTTCCCCACGTCGCGGAGGTGATCGAGGCGCTCGCCGGCCGCTATGAGCTGGTCATCGCGTCGAACGCGGCCAGGATATTCGTCGACAAGGAATTGGGCCACACCGGCATCGCCAGATACTTCAGCCGCGTGATATCGGCGACGAGCGATTTTGAGATGGTCAAGAAAGAAGAGGGGTTCTATCGGCGCCTGTGCGCGGTCTGCAACGTCTCACCGGCGGAGCTTGCCCACGTGGGAGACCATCGGGTCTTCGATTTCGACGTCCCCCGTATGGTCGGCATCGATTCCTTCCACTACGACCCGACCTCCGTCGGCGACGGCAGGGTGATAAGCGATTTCAGGGAGCTCCTGGACAGACTATGAAAAAATGCCACAAATGCGGCGCAGCCGTTGATGTGGAGAAGGTGTCGAGGCGCGACGAGTGTCCCCGATGCGGCGCTGACCTCCATGTCTGCCTGAACTGCCGTTTCCATGACGAAGGCAGGGCAAACCAGTGCTTCGAGCCCCAGGCGGAAAAGGTGAAAGAGAAGGACCGGTCGAATTACTGCGATTATTTTCGGTTCAAGGAGGAAGGGCAGAAGAAATCGGGCAGGGCGGATGCGGAAAGGCTTTGGGGGGACCTCTTCAAGAAGGGGTAGGACGGTCCCCTTCTAGGGATCGTCTTTCGCGCGCGTGTAGATAGTCAGATATCTCTCGGGGTCGATATCGAGGCAGACAGTGCAGCCGCCTTCGGCACAGGCTGCAAGCTCATCCTTTGGGGGCAGCGGTTCGAGGAGGACCTCGAAGCCTATCGATTCATAAAGCTCTTTCATCTCGGAAAGTCTCGGTTCGTCGGCCAGGAACCGCTTTTCCCATCCAAGGGCGGCCAGCTCCTCTTCGCGCTTTGTCATAGTCCCTATTATAACATGTGACGGACACCGAGAGAAAGGGTTCTCGCCGAGCGGGCGGCAGCACGGGCATGCGGGAATCATGGTTAATCCGGTTCTTGCGCACTTTCGATGCCTACGGGACGGCCCTCTCGTGCACCGACAAGTGGTGGTTTCCCATGCTTCATAATTTCGGAGGATGACCATTCATAATGTTGAAAAGGCGAGTCGAAGAGCCACAGAGGATTGTCGGCGACCCTTTGAAATCCTGCTGCTCAAGCGAGGCCGGGGGCGGGAGAGCTATGGAGCTTCTCGTCCCCGGCCGTTACTACGCAGTCTTAGGGCTCGTCAGAAAATAAATGGGCCATCTGGCTCGTCTTGTCCGCCCGCTTCGTTGCGAAAAGGTCATGTACATCCAGTACATTTGGCCTTTCCGCGCCTCGCCGATCGGCCAAAAATCCTTCGCCATCTGACTCATTTATTTCCTTCCGAGCCCTTATGCGGCCTGGCGAAGCCCCTTGGAGTCACTTGCGAACAGAGCGGTCAGATTAAGCAATATCAGTATCCTGTCCTTGAGGTTGATGACCCCTTCGAGATAGTTGGAATCGGCCATCCCCGTAATGCTCGGCGCGGGTTCTACCTTCGCATCCTGTATCCTGAGCACCTCGGAGACCGAATCCACGATGAACCCCAGGACGCTGCCTTCGATCTCCACTACCATGATCCGCGTCGCCTTATCATGATCGGTCTTCTCAAGACCGAGCTTCGTCCGGAGGCTGACGATAGGGATGATCTTGCCCCGGAGGTTCACCACGCCTTCGACGTACGGTGGTGCGTTCGGTATCCTGGTGATATCGATCATCCTGTTGATCTCGTGGACTTTCTTGATGTCGATGCCGAACTCCTCGTCTGCCAGCCGGAACGTGACAAGCTGAAGCGCTTCGTCGCTCATGCCATCCTCCTTATACTTCAAACTGACGTGCGATACCCTGGAGATCAACACCCAGCCGCGACAGTTCGTTAGACGCCTTCAGCACCTCGTTGGAGGACTGTGAGGTTTCGCCGGATATGTCGGAAATGGACTCTATGTCTTTGCTGATCTGGTCGGAGGTTGCCGACATCTCTTCTATGGCCGTTGCGATCTGCTGCACCATCTCTTGGAGGTCCTCGACGCTCTTCACGATTGTCGTCAGTTCGGCTCCCGCTTTGCTCGACAGGTCAACACCCTTGTCGACCTTGGCGGTCACGTGGTCTATGGATGTGACCGCGCTCGTCACGTTGTTCTGGATTTCCCGTATAATGCCACTAACCTCCGAGGTAGCGCCTGTGGTTCTCTCGGCGAGTTTCCTTACCTCGTCGGCGACAACGGCGAAACCCCTCCCGTGCTCTCCAGCGCGAGCCGCCTCTATGGCCGCGTTCAGCGCGAGGAGGTTCGTTTGGTCCGCGATCTCGTTGATGATGCTGATGATATCGCCGATCTTCTTGGAGAGCCCCGATAGAGAAGCGATATGGCTTGCCGATTCTTCCACCGTGGAGGCGATCTCCCCGACTTCTTTGACTGCCGCTTCCACGGTTGTGCCGCCGTCTTTCGCTGTCTTCGCTGCCTGCGCGGCTGTTGCCGCAATGCTCGTTGCGTTTCGTGCGATCTCCTCGACGGTCTGCGACATCTCTTCGGATGCGGTTGCCACCTGATGGGCCCTTTCCGCCTGCTGGCTTGCCCCGTGCGACATCTGCCCGGCGCTTGCCGAAAGCTGGGTGCCGGCGGAGGCGACGCTGTCCGAGGCCTGCTTTACGCTCCCTATGATGTCACGCCATTTCTCCACCATGCCCTTTATGGTCGCCGCCTGCTGGCCGAATTCGTCCTTCCTGTCGACGATGATTTCTTGTCTGAGATTGCCCTCGGATAGGAGCCTGGTATCGGAGATGGTCCGGTTGACGGGCTCCACGATGCTTCTGGCGAGGATAAACGCGATGCCGAGGCCGACGGCGACGCTCAGGATAGCGCCGATGATCACGAAGACGAAGCAGGAGCGGTAGAACGTCTTTGCCTCGGCTGCCAGGGCGGCAACCCGTTTCTGCTGGTACTTGATGAACCCGTCGCAGCCCACAAGGGCCTTGGTCACCAAGGGTAGAGTGTCGGTCACAAATAAGGCGGCTGCTTCCTCGGTCTTCCCTGACTTGGTCAACTCCATGACCTTGTCATTGGCGTTTCTTCCGGATGCCATGCTGTCTTTGATATCCTTGATCAGGCCCTTGCCCTCCTCGGAGGTGTCCAGCTTGTCGATCACCTCGACGGCGTTTCCGTACTTGAGCCTGTTTGTGTTGATTATATCGGCGCTTCCGGCGCGGAACGCCTCATCCTTAGTGGTAAGAGCCGCAAGTACGGTGAAGTTTGCCGTGTTGAGGCCGTCCTTCATGTCGTAGGCCGCCTTAATCAGGACGTTGTTTTTCTCGACGATCTGCTCCAGACTGCCGTTTACGCTCGTTATCATTGAAAGGCCGAACATGCAAATCCCCACCAGTATGAGATTCATAACGCCGAATCCGATGAACAACCGTTTGCCTACCCTAATGTCTTTAAGTTTCACGACTCCTCCTTGTAAAAATAATCAGAAATGTGCTTCACCCGTTCTTCTGCCGCCGGTCGTCACCGGCACCCCTTATGCCCTTGAACGGACTTCCCCGGATGCGATAGGGGGGTCTTTCCTATGATTGTTGTCGGCTTAGCAGGCCATGGGATTAAGGATACGCGGTGGTAATTTAATGAGGCAATAGTATGGTGGTAATTACCATATTACCTGAGCGATTGGAGATAAGCCTGGAGATTGACCTTCTTCTTATTCAGGCCGAGTTTAAGCCTGATGCTGTTTCTGTAAGAATTGACCGCATCGAGGGCTACCCCGACAACCTCCGCTATCTCCTTTGTGGTCCTGCCGTCCTTTATGAGATTGGCTACCTGGGTTTCCCTCTGCGTGAGATTGAACTGCTGCACATTGTGGAGGAACGGGGACATGATTCCCTTGAGATTGGCCCGAATGATATCGAGGTAGGAGTTCTGTTCTTCGTTCAGCCGCCCTTTTTTCATCTTCTCCAGGTATGGGAGAACGAGCTTGTTGACGTTGATCACAAACCTCTGTTCGAGGTGTTCTTTGTCCTCTTGCACCTGGTGCAGGAGGACTTTCAGTGCTACATTGAGTTCTTCGACGGCCTTTGATTTTATCTCAAGCTCGCTTGTCCGTTCTCGTACCAATGCTTGCAGTCTTTGACGGTGTTTCTTTAATTCTTCTTCCGCGGCTTTCAGTTCGGTGATGTCTCGAACGGCACCTTCAGCGTGGGGGCATGACGCCCGGCCTTCCTACGCAGAGATAGGTGAAGCCGAGCCTGGCAAGGGTCTTAGGGTTGTACTGGTTCCGGCCGTCGAATATGACGGGTGCCTTCATGAGCGATTTTATCCGCTCAAAATCCGGCTCCCTGAAGGAAAGCCATTCCGTCAGGAGGATGAGGCCGTCGGCCCCTTCCAGGACCTCGTACTGGTTCTTCCCGAACGTCAGTCCCCGGCCTTCATTGAATACGCGCGAGGCGGTCTCGATTGCCTTCGGGTCATAGGCGTGGCAGGTCGCCCCGTCGGCCGTGAGTCCGTTGATGATATAAACCGCCGGCGCCTCGCGCATATCGTCGGTATTCGGCTTGAACGCGAGGCCCCACACGGCAAACTTTTTCCCCCGTACCTCATTTCCGTAGAATGCCCTGATCGCCTCCAGGAAGAATACGCGCTGCGCCTCGTTCGCCTCCATCACCTGCTCCAGGATCGAGAAGTCGTAGCCGAAATCCTTGGACGTCTTTATCAATGCCCGTACGTCCTTCGGGAAGCACGAGCCGCCGAAACCGATACCGGGAAAGAGGAATTTCGGCCCTATCCGCGAATCGGAGCCTATCCCCCTCATGACCTTCATGACGTCCGCCCCCACCCGTTCGCAGACGTTCGCGATCTGGTTCATGAAGGAGATCCTGGTCGCGAGCATGGCGTTGGCCGAGTATTTCGTCATCTCGCTTGAACGGAGGTCCATGGAAATAAAGGGTGCGCCCGTTCTCACGAAGGGGGAATATAGCTCGGCGAGGATCTCCTCGACCCTGCTATCCTCCGAACCGACGACAATCCTTTCCGGCTTCATACAGTCGTCCACCGCAACGCCTTCCTTGAGGAATTCCGGGTTGGAGGCGATATCGAATGGGATATCGAGGCCGCGCTTCGTTATCTCCGCGGCGATCACATCCCTCACCTTTTCACAGGTACCCACCGGAACGGTCGATTTAATCACGATGATGCGGTACTTCTCTATGCACCTGCCGATGTCGCCCGCCACCTTTAGCACATATCGGAGATCGGCCGATCCGTCTTCATCCTGGGGGGTATTGACGGCCACGAACACGATGAGGCCGTGGGCGACGGCTTCTTCCATACTCGTCGTGAACTCGAGCCGGCCCTCGTTGAGGTTATTCTTGACGATTTCCTCCAGGTGGGGCTCATATATGGGTATCTCACCCTTCTTCAAACATTCGATCTTTTGTCCGTCCACGTCCATGCAGACTACATTGTTGCCCGTTTCCGCAAAACAGGCGCCGCTCACCAGACCGACATAACCCACGCCCACTATGGAAATCCGCATTTAACCAATCCTCCTGAGGAATGTTTTAACGTCGAAGCCCCCACAAAGTCAACGAAAAAAGGGATAGGGGACGAACAGGACGGGCCGGTTGCCGGGACCCAAAAGTTTGACTTGCCGGGAAGGCTTGGGGTATAAATATGAAAAGGTTCTATTTTTCCGCCCCCTGGTTTATTATTGAAAACGACGTACCCCTCTGAGCGAATCTGCCTTCTTGTCGCCCTCTGCACGGGCTTGGCGCTCCGCCTTCTCATCCTCCTGCGCGCTTCTGCCATTGAAATGGACGGGATAGGCTACGCGACGATGGCCGAACAGTTCGTGAGGGGTCTTTTCGGTCAGGCCCTCGGCAATGTTTTCCCCCCCTTCTACCCCCTTTTCGTAGGGCTTTTCCATCTTGTCATACCCGACGTGGAACTGGCCGGCCGTCTGGTCTCTCTTGTATTCGGGATACTTCTGATTTACGTCTCCTTCATCTTTGCGAAAAGAATCCTCGGAAGCGGCGGCAAGGCGGTCCTCGTCGCCTTTCTCGTCGCCCTTCACCCCTACCTGGTGCGATATTCGGGGACTGTGCTCTCCGAGTCCCTCGCCACCCTTCTCTTCACGGTCACTGTCTTCACCTTCTATACAGGCTGGCAGGAAGAGAGTCGATGGTGCATCGTCGCCTCCGGCCTCTGTCTTGCCCTAACGTACCTGACGAGACCGGAGTACCTGGTATTTTACGCACCTTTCATGGCCTGCCTCCTGCCGAAAAGGAGGTTCCGCGATATGGGCCTCTTCCTCCTGCCCTTTCTCTGCCTCGGCCTTCTCTACATGGGCTATCTCTGGTCGGAGACGGGCCTGGTGATAGTGAGCAGGAAGGTCATGCAGTCACCCTTCGTTTCGATCAAGGAATTTTTCGGCAACATCCCTCTGGTCGCCTACGAATGGTTCATCGCCATGTTCCCCCCCTTCTTAGTCTTCGGGGCCTTCGGCATCGGTAGGGTCGAGAGGTCTTACAGGAATCTCGTCCTTCTCCTGCTTCTCTTCCATATACTGAGCCTCTCTTACGTTAGCCATGCGACGCGGAGATATTCGGTCGAGTTCATCCCCCTTTTCATGGTTTTTGCCGTCGAGGGCATCTATGCGGGTGATGGGTGGCTGGTAAAATTCTTCGCCGGGAAGGTGGCCCGTTACGCCCTGATTGTCCTGATTGTCTGCGCCGCCGTCTTCCAGTCCTTTGCCCCGCCCCGTTATGATAGGGTTCTCCACAAGAAGGCGGGCCTTTTCCTTCTCCATTACGACCCCGGCAGCGTGGTGGCCTGCCGACTTCCCCTTGTTGCTTTCTACGAGAAGGGCACGTCGGTCAATCTCGTGACCGAGATGTCGGGGGAGAAAAATCTGGCCCGCTTCAAGAGAATCATCTCCGAGAGGAAGGTGAAGTACTGCGCCTTCGACGAGGAGACGGAGAGAACGCTGCCGTTTTTAGGGGAGTATCTATCAGGGTGCGAGCTGGTCTATGCAGCAAGCGAACATGGGTCGTTTGTCCGGGTCTACAGATTCTGACATGGGCGTCTCTATCTCCGTTATCGTCCTGAACTGGAATGGAGGCGCCTATCTAGCGTCGTGTCTCGACAGCCTCGCTATCCAGGATTGCGGTGACCTTGAGATCATCGTCGTCGACAATGCCTCTACCGACGACTCTGTCGACATGATAAGGGGCCGTTACCGGTCGGTGAGGCTCATCGAGAACAAGGAAAACGTCGGCTTTGCCGCGGGCAATAATGTGGGGATCCGCCAGGCGAAGGGCGACTATGTGGTGATACTCAACAACGATGCCGAGCTTGAGGCGGATTGTCTGAGCAAGATGAGGCGGGCTTTGGAGAAGGATGGGCGGTACGGGGCATGCGCCGCGCGGATTTATCTCAAGTTTGAAGAGGGAATACTCGATGCGGCGGGGATCGCGATCTGTCCGGACGGCCTGTCGATCGGACGGGGAAGGTTAGAGCGGGGCGAGCGATACAACCGAGAGGAAGAGGTGTTTTTTGGGAGTGGCTGCTGCATTATGTGCAGACGGGAGATGCTTGAGGACGTCAAGGTGGGGGACGACTATTTTGATGAGGCGTTTTTCATGTACGCCGATGACACGGACCTTGGCTGGCGGGCGGCCCTGCGGGGATGGAGATGTGTCTATGCGCCGGATGCGCTGGCCTATCACCTGCACTCGGCATCATTGGAAAACTATTCCCCCCTCAAGGCCTTTCTGGTCGAAAGGAACAGGATATGGCTCCAGGTGAAATACTTCCCCTTCCGGATGATGCTCCGGGGGCAGTTCTTCACGGCCTTCCGCTACCTGTTCCAGGCCTATGGGGCGGTGGCGGGCCGAGGCGCCTCCGGCTCGTTTTCGAAGGAGCATTCGAAGGGCGAGCTTGTCACGATCCTTTTCAGGGTTTGGGCCTCGGCATTGAGGGGCCTGCCGGCCGCGTGGAAGAAGAGAAGGATCATCCAGAAGAGGCGGACGATCAGCACCGCCGAGATACGCAACCTGGTGAAGGCATACGGGATCAGGGCGCGGGAGATCGCCCTGAAGGCGTAGGACGGGAAGACCTCACGATAAGACCGGCCGGGTGAGACGCAATCCTTCTTAACACATGGTACGCGAGAAAGAACCTCCATTTTACCTGCTGTCCCACGGTGAATCGCCGGAAGCTCCTGTTTGACGCGTGACGCCGATACCGTATCGTTTTCTCGGCGACGAACTCCACCGTTCCGTAAAGCTCGCTCAACATGCCCAGCCAGGAATCGTGCATGGGGATGTTGGGGGGGAAGGGCAGGGCAACCCGAAGGAGGTCCCTGGAGAAGGCCATGCAGCACCCCATGTAGGTGTTGCGGTAAAGATTCCTGAAGAGCCCCTTGCGCATCCCAAGGGTTTCAAAGAGGGAATCGTGGAGGATTCTGCCGCCCTCATCGATCATGCACCCATCGAGCACAAGGGTGTTGATTCCCGGCCCCCTTGCTGAAAACCAGCGTCGCACGACGGAGAGCTTGGTCTCCAGCCATACATCGTCCTGGTCGGAAAGTACAATGATCTCCCCCCCGGCCCTTGCGATTGCATTCTCGATATTGTAGATGGGGTTATAGAAGGTGTTCCCCCTGATGAGCCTTATCCGCGGGTCCTGGAAGCGGCCGATGATGTCGCATGTCCTGTCCGTCGAGGAGTCGTCGGAGATGACGAGTTCGTCTCCCTCATCGAGCTGGGGCATGATGGAGGCGAGCTGCTCCGCAACGAACCTTTCGCCGTTGTAGGTCGCCATGCAGACGGAAAGCTTCATACACAATCACGAGAGGGTAAAGAATAAAGCCGGGTGATTAATTCCGGAAGAAGGTGCGGAGAAAGAGGTAAAGAAATGCGGGGCTCCTGAATCTCAGAGTGAGCCTTGTCGCCCTGAGGAGCGCGAGCGGCAGGAGGGAAAATGCGTCCAGGACGCCTTTGGCCGAGTTCTTCGCCCCTTTGCAAAAAAAGGCGAAGCGGGCGAACGCCTTATCGATGTCGGTCCGTTCCTTATCGGAAAAATTGTGCGCGCAGACCATGTCGAGAAGAAAAAAACTGTCAAAATGTTGCCGATATCTCTTCATAAAATCATGATCGGCGAAATCGAGCGGTATCGCCTCGTCAAAGCCGCCCACCCTATCAAAGGCATCAAGCCTGACGCACATGCCGCTGTTCAATAGGCTCTTGCCTCCGGTCGATACCTTTCCGCGACGGATACGTCGTAAGGGAAAGTTCACATTGAGGATATGGCCGCAGGGGGAGTAGATTTTGCCACCGTTCGCAAGTACTGGAGCAAAGAGGACTGAGTCGTCATGAGCCTTGATCGCCGTAAAGTACTTCCGTAGGGCGTCCCGTGGAAAGGCGGTGTCTTGATCCAGCAGCAGGAGCCACTCCTTGCGCAACTGGCGCGCAATTTCGAATCCCTTGTTGTAGGCGCTGCTCACGCCCGGATTTGACGTATCTGAAATGTAGCGGATACGTCGGCAAGACGAAGTAAACTCTTCCAGGGAATGCATGGGGACCGGGCTGTTGTCGTAGACAAGGAGGTGAACTTCCTTGCCCCAATCCGGGAATGTGCTGAAAAGGGACGAAAAGGTAGTCGACTGCCACAGATTCTCTTTATAGAGCACAAGGACGGCTAAAAGCACGTGTCCGGTCCGGTCATCTATTGCCATTCGCCAGCACCGCATGGAGCACGTCTTCTATCCGAGACACCTGCTCTTGCGGCGCGTATCTCTCCAGGCAATAGTCCCGCGCCTTCGACACCGTATCATGCGGCACGTCGTTCTTATAGGTCGCTTCAAGGGCCGAGTACCACTGCCCTTCTTCGCGAAGAAACCCCGTTTCCTCCCTCGTAGATCGGTCGAGCCCGAAGCCCATCCATGTCCTCTATTTATCGATCGTCGTGCACCTGCAAGTAGAATGCACCCAATTTAGCTTTTGTCGAAATGACTCCTTCTTTCTTCCTTCTGATTTCCATTGAGAGCCTTTCGATTTCGGAGTCCAATCTCGCAACAACGTTAATTCGTCCTAAGTTTAAGTACAATAATTCTGTTTTAAGCTCCAAGTTATCTTCTAGATCAAGTTCATCGCTAATACAAGACTTAGGCGATTCACTGCAGGAATAGTCGATCGCAATATTGGTCAAATCGTCTATAGTCAGAGTATAGTTCCTATTCCTTATCATGTGGAATATCGGGAACACATGGAAGCCCTCACCCTTCGCACGATCAACCCTTGACGTAAGCATGTGAGTCGCAATTAGGTTCTTTACTATAATTTGCTCCGCCGAACGCACTGGAAAGTGTGCTAGATGGTACGACTTAGCAGATTGCTCTCTGATTGTTGTTCCATTTAAAGACTTAGCGCTGTGATTACCTGTTGTCGTAATTATGTTATCGACAATCCGGCCTGGGATAGAAACTTTCTTAAAAATCTCCCTTTTGTCCTTACGAAGGCGAAAGCACTCACTTAGTGGGCTCGTTGAATCAAAATAATTTAATGTGGTCGGAACATAGGTTTTCCACTCAGCAGCAAGGTAGGTATTTGGCTGTATATTTTGGATTTCTTGCAATAATTTCTCTTTGTCTGGGGCGACAATAATTTCATCTGCATCAAGTAAAAATATCCAATCAGGATTAATTGTTCTTTTAACACGTGATAAATAAGCTTTAGTAGGATTTGGTTGATTATAGCCACCCTCCGACTTCGGCAAATAATTTAAATCATACCCTTCCTTGACGAGCAATGCAATTATCTCGCGGGTATTGTCGCTGGATTCATCAATAAAAAAAAATGAATTGCATATTCTAGCGTTTAGTCGAACGAAAGCCTCAATAATATCTCCTTCGTTTTTTGTTGAACAAATGCATGCAATTATCATTGTTGAACATCCCCCGTCTTCTTGAAAGAGTCATGACCTCCGGCAGAGCCGGAGACTTTGCGTTTGTTGGCCCCTCAAAGGGGCCGCCTCGCAAACGCGAAAAAAAATAGCGAACTTCTGATGACGCCGATCATGCCCCATTTCACAAACTTTCGTGAAGAGCGTAATCCCGGAGCTATCAGCCTTTTACGGCCCGCCGGCAAAGCCCTGATCTTTGCACACACTTAACGCAGGGGGTGAAACTTGGAATATAGGGTGTATGTATGTCGGCGGTCAACATTTCTCTCGCTCTCTATTACCTCACTATGCCGGTAGAGAGACTCCCGATACGTCCTGTACGGTGTTTCTCGAGGATATCGAATGGAAAGCACTCTGCTGCTACGTCAATAAAACACCGGTCGTTTCCGGCACGCCGCCCTCCATACGCCGGGCCATATTCATGATTGCAGCGATGGTAGGCCATCTGGGGGCAAAGGAGACGGCCTCCCTGGCACCCAAACCCTCTGGCGGTCTGGAACGGCTCTCCATGGCAACCGAGATGCAGGATATCTTTGCCCAACAGTCCAGTCCTCATCCCATGCAATCCGGCCCTTGATCCCCCTGTGTCGGTGTGGGTTAACATCAGGACCGGGGGTTTGCCCTATTGAGTTAGAATCAGAGCTGAAAACCAGCATCAACTGCATCCTTATAAAACATCTTGACAGTATCTAGCGAGTATTCCTCTAAGTCATACGCCACCAAAGAAAGTTTCTTCAGAATATCATTAGTTACTGTAATTACGTGGCAACCGATTGCGTCCGCTTGAAAAACATTAAGTAACTCCCGTGGGCTAGCCCAAATTAATTCAGAGGCAGGGGCCATTTTGAGAATTTCCACAGCTGCAGCCATTACTGGCACTGGATCACGCGCTGTATCGGCTATACGTCCAGCAAAGACGGAGACATAGCTTGGCACATTCGGATCAAGAACCGCGACCACATCACGAACCTGAATGAGCGTCATGAGTGCTGTGACGTTTATCTTGACCTTTTGAGAGGTTAATT
>JBEKJU010000100.1:0-10865 GCA_050011095.1 Syntrophorhabdales bacterium | reverse complement strand
GACCAGATCCTCGATAACATGGATATCGAGCGTGAGCGGGGGATTACCATAAAGAGCCAGACGATCTGCCTGCCCTACACGAGCAAACAAGGGGTGGACCTCGAGCTGAACCTCATCGACACACCCGGCCATGTCGATTTCTCCTACGAGGTGTCACGGGCGCTCGCCTCCTGCGAGGGGGTCCTCCTCCTCGTCGATGCGTCCCAGGGCGTGGAGGCCCAGACGCTCGCAAATCTCTACGCGGCCATGGAGCACAACCTCGTCGTCATTCCGGTCATCAACAAGATAGACCTGCCCTCCGCCGATATCGAAAGGGTGAAGAACGAGATCGATCAGGAGCTGGGGCTCGACCCCGAAGAGGCCGTGCTCTGCTCGGCCAAGGAGGGGATCGGGGTCGAGGATATATTGGAGGCAATCGTCACGCGGATACCCCCGCCCACGGGGAGCGTGGAAAGGCCCCTGTCGGCGCTCATATTCGACGCCCGTTACGATTCGTTCCGAGGCACGATAGTGAGCTGCCGGATCTTCGACGGCGTGGTCACGCCGGGTGACACGATCAGGCTCGTCTCGACGGGGGCCACGTACAAGGTGGAGGAGGTCGGCATCTTCCGCCTCGCGAGGGAGTCACGGAAGGAGCTGACCGCCGGCATGGTCGGTTATCTCATTTCCGGCATCAAGACGGTGAGCGACACGAGGATCGGCGATACGATAACCCTCGATAGCGATCCCGTCGACACGCCCCTGCCCGGTTTCAAGGAAGTGAAGCCCGTTGTCTTTTCGTCTATCTACCCCGTGGCGTCGGACGACTACCAGTCGCTTCTCGAAGCGCTCGAAAAATACATGCTCAACGACGCGTCCCTCACCTACCAGAAGGATTCCTCCGCCGCCCTGGGTCAGGGTTTCAGGTGCGGCTTTCTGGGCCTCTTGCATCTTGAGATCGTCCAGGAGCGCCTGGAGAGGGAGTTCGACCAGTCCATCGTGATGACCATGCCGAGCGTGCAGTATCGCTTCTACCTGAGCGACGGGAGCGCCGTCACGGTCGACAACCCCCAGTACTATCCGGACCCGGCGGCGATAGAGAAGGGGGAGGAGCCCTATATCAGGGCGAGCATCCTGATTCCCGAGCGCTACGTGGGCTCGGTGATGAAGCTCTGCATGGAGCGGCGCGGCGTCAACTCGCGCCTCTCATACCCGACGCCCGGCAGGGTGGAGATCACCTTTGACATGCCGCTCGCCGAGGTCGTCTTCGATTTCTACGACAGGCTGAAGAGCATCACGCAGGGGTATGGCTCCTTCGACTACGAGATCATCGATTACCGGCAGAGCGAACTCATCAGGCTCGATATCCTGGTGAACGGAGAGAAGGTCGACGCCCTCTCGGTGATCGTTCACAAGGACCGCGCCAGGGAGCGGGCAGTCAGGATATGCGACAGGCTCGAAGAGGAGATCCCGAGGCACCAGTTCAAGATCGCGATCCAGGGGGCCATAGGCGGAAAGATCATCGCCCGCTCGACCATCTCCGCCTTCAGAAAGGACGTTACCGCCAAGTGTTACGGCGGCGACATAACGAGAAAGCGGAAGCTCCTCGAAAAGCAGAAGAAGGGCAAGAAACGGATGAAGCAGGTGGGCTCCGTGATGATCCCCCAGAGCGCCTTCATGGCCGCCCTGAAGACGAGCGATGAAGAGTAGCGGGGCTCGGGGCCTTCCGGCGGGCGCTTCCGCGTCGCCGGCCGGTCTCTACGTGCACGTCCCCTTTTGCCGCACGAAATGCATCTACTGTGACTTCTATTCGGTGACCGGAACGGACCTCGTGGACGCGTGGCTTGCCTCGGTCAATAACGAGGCCGGGCGCTACGAAGACCGCTTCGGCATGTTCGATTCCATCTATATCGGCGGAGGCACGCCCACCCTCCTCGACGAGGGGCGGATGATCTCGCTCTTCCGGACGCTCCGCGACCATTTCAGCTTTTCCCCCGACTGCGAGATCACCGTGGAGGCTAACCCCGATGATTTGACCGTCCCGCGCGCCCGTGCCCTCGCATCGGTCGGCGTCAACCGCCTGAGCCTCGGCGTGCAGTCCTTCGACGACGGGGAGCTTGCCTTTCTCAAGCGGAGGCATACCGCGGCAGGGGCCGAGAGGGCCCTTCGGGCGGCGAAGGAGGCGGGGTTCACGAACATCGGCCTCGATTTGATGTACGGCCTTCCGGGACAGACGCGCAAGGCGTGGCAGGGGACGCTCGAACGGGCGGCCGCGTTCAACCCGGCCCATCTTTCGTGCTACCAGCTCACGATAGAGGGCGGGACGCCGCTCGCGGCGATGGTGCGCATCGGCAAGGCCCGCCTGCCCGCGGAAGAGGAGGAGCGCGACTTTTTTCTTCTGACCTCGCGGCTTCTTGAGGCACGCGGCTTCATCCATTACGAGGTCTCCAATTTCGCCCGGCCGGGCTCGTTCTGCCGTCACAACGAGAAATACTGGCGCCACGTTCCCTACCTCGGCCTCGGCCCTGCCGCCCATTCGTTCGACGGGGCGCGGAGGTGGTGGAACCACAGGTCGCTCGCGCGTTACTGTGAGGCGGCAAGGCAGGATGCGCCGGTCGAGGGGTCGGAGACGCTCTCCTCGGAACAGCTCGATTTGGAGAGGCTCTATCTGGGTCTTCGCACCAGACGGGGGATAAGGCCTGGTGATCTGCCCGAGGCATCCGCGCCGATTGTCCGCGAGCTGAGGAAGGCAGGGCTCCTCAAGGTGAGGGGTGGGAGGCTCTGCCCATCCCGCCGGGGCTACCTCGTTGCCGACTCATTGCCCGCGCTCCTGAGCCTGTAAGGGGCTTCCCGGAAGACAAGAACGTCTTTCGGACGCGGGCGCGCGACCCGACGTTCAGGGCATCGGGTGGTTCTGTGCTTTTCAATGAGGCCTCGTGATGGTAGAATGGATGATGGCGGCCTTCATCGGGTGGTGTCCCATGGGGATTTCCTGTAACCTGGATGCCGTCAAGGGCACATCGAGAGGCGGCGGGTGTTGATGCGACGACAAAGACGGGGCGAAGAAGGTGACCCGGTAATGAGACGGAAAGGTTATGTCCCTTTTGTTTTCCTCGTAGTCATGCTGCTCTTTCTCGATCACCCGGTCGCCCATGCATCGTCCGGCGTGGCGGATGCGATCAGGGTCGAAAGGGATGGGCGCATCAGCGCGGATATAGCCGATCTCCCCCTCGGGGCGGTCCTCTCGGCAATATCGCAGAAACTACCCGTGCGCGTGTTGGGGCGCTTTGATGCGAATGAGAGGATCACCATCCATTTTTCGGGGCTCACCCTGCCCGAGTGCGTGCGCAGGCTGATGGCCGGCTACAACTACGTGCTCATGCAAGGGGAAGGACCGGGGGGCAGACTGACAGTGACCGTCATGGGCAGGATCGACAGGCGCATAAGAGAGGTAGCCCCTGCCGTCGAGGCGACAGGAGAGGGCGAGCGTGCCCCCATCGAGGGTGCAAGGAGGAGGAGGCCCTCCCCCCAAGGCGAACCGGGCGTGGCGCCCCCTGCGCCGCAGGCAGGGGAGGATGGGGTGCAAGCGCCTCCGCCCGCCGCATCCGCCGGTGCGGCGCCTCCGACCGCTACGACCGGCTCGCGTGCCGGGGGGGTTCCACCGGCCTCGTCACCGGAAGCGCCTCCGCCTTCGGGCTCGCCTCCCCCCGTCGCACCGCCTGCGACACCACCTCCGCTAGGCGAGGGGCAGCCCGCGTCCGACGGCAGTGGGGTGGCGACGCCGCCCGGGATAGAGGCGGCCCCGGAATCGCAGCCGGATTTCAACCCCGCGGCATGGGGAGGCCGGGGACGCCAGAAGCCGTAGCCTCGCGGGTGAGGGGCGCCCCTTCGGATGAACCGGCGCTCTTCATCACCCATCCCTGCATGATGCCTTGCGAAGGGCCAGCAAGGCGGCCCCGAGCGCCCCAACGACCTGGGGTTCGTCGGGGATATTGAGGACTACCCCCATTGCCTCTTCGAGGGCCCGCACCACGCCGCTATTCTTCGCGACGCCTCCCGCCATGACGACCTCTCCGGCGATGCCGCCGAGCCTGTGGACGAGCCCCATTGTCCTGTCGGCTATCGCCGTGCTGATGCCGTGGAGGATATCCGGAAGCCCCTCCCCTTCGCTCACGAGCGAGATGACCTCCGATTCGGCAAAGACGGTGCATATACTGCTGATCGTGAGGTGTCTCCCGTGGGCGAGGGACAGCTCGCCCATCCTGTCGAGGTCTATCTTGAGGGCGGATGCCATTACCTCGAGGAACCTCCCGGTCCCCGCGGCGCACTTGTCGTTCATCTCGAACTCGACGACCCGCCCTGTGGCGTCGATCCTTATCGCCTTTGTATCCTGTCCCCCGATGTCGATTACGGTCCTCGCCCCGGGGAAGAGGTAGTTCACCCCCTTGGCGAGGCAGGTGATCTCGGTCACCGCTTCTTCGGCGAAGGCGGCCCTCCGCCTCCCGCACCCCGTCGCCACCGTGTGGACCACGTCGGGACGGCCTCTCCCGGCCTCCTGGAGCGCCTTATCGAGGGCAGACGCCGACGTGCCGCCGGGGTCTGCCCCCGTCAGGAGTATGCTATAACCGACGAGGCCCTTCTCTCTGTCGAAGAGAAGGGCCTCGGTCGTAATTGAGCCTATATCTATTCCCGCCACTATCATAGGCTACATGACGTGGCTCATTCTATAATAGCCAGCACCGTGTCGGCGTCCACTTCCTGTCCGGGGGAGACACATATTTCCTTTATCACGCCGTTCGTGGGGGCCACGATAGGCATTTCCATCTTCATCGCCTCAAGGGTCGCTATCTGATCGTCTTCGCTTACCTTATCGCCTGCCTTGCAGAGCACGTTCACGATCTTGCCGACCATAGGAACCGTTACTTCTGTAGCCATGTCTACCTCCTTAACTTTTTCTGTATCCCAACGCGAACTGAGCGATGATCATCTTCTGGATGTTGGATGTCCCTTCGACGATCTGGTACGACTTGGCGTCTCTCAGGAATCTCTCCACTGGATACTCTGAGGAGAACCCATAGGAGCCGAATATCTTGACCGCCTCGGACGCGCAGAAGTTAGCGGATTCAGCGGCATAGTATTTCGCCATGGAGGTCTCGAGCGTATTGTTCATTCCCTGGTCCTTCTGCCACGCGGCCTTCATCACGAGGAGCCGCGCCGCCTCATGTTCCACGGACATCCTGCCGATCTGCTCCTGGATCATCTGGAACTGGCCTATCGGCTGGCCGAACTGCTCCCTCTCGTTCGCATATTTGCACGCTTCTTCGATGCAGCTCTGGGCGACGCCGATGGCCCTCGCGGCCGAGCTTAACCTCGTGAAGTTGAGCATGGTCATACAGATCGGAAAGCCCTGGCCGAGCTTCCCGAGAAGTGCGCTTTTCGGGATCTTCGCCTCTTCGAAGAAGATTTCGCCGGTAGGGGCGCAGTGAAGACCCAGCTTCGTCGTGATTGCCCTCTGCGTGACGCCGGGGATATTGAAATCGATAAAGAAGGCGGACATGCCCTTGTGCTTTGCAGCCTTGTCGGTCACGGCGTAGACGACGCCGCAGCCGCAATACGGAACGCCCGATATCCAGGTCTTTGTGCCGTTCAGGATGTAGCCGTCGTCGACCTCGGTCGCCGTCGTCCGCATGCTCACCACGTCCGAACCCGAGTTCGGCTCGGTGATGGCGAAACAGCCGCCGCTCGTTCCGGCGATCAGCCCCGGCAGGAACTTCTCTTTCAGCGCATCACTCCCGAACTTGAGAAGGACGTTCTGGGGACCGTTCATCTGGAGGTTGAAGGGAAGTCCCCAGGACGGGCTCACCCTGGCAAACTCCGTTGCCATGAGGGTCGCGGCCAAATGGCCTTCTTCCAGGCCGAGGCCGCCGTACTGCTCGGGGGCCAGACAGGCGAACATGCCCTGGTCGCCCATTTTCTTCAAGAGTTCCGGACGGTACTTGTGTTCCTTTTCGTCCTCTTCCATGGTAGGTTTAATATTCTTCACAGCGAAATCATAAGCCATCTTACGCATTGACTCTAATTCATCAGACCACTTGAAATCCATGATTGCCCTCTCCTTTGGCTTCAATGTGAAACTATTAACAAACTATCTTAGCAAAGGAGGTTTTTGATGTCAAGCTAATTCTGGCCGGAAGCCGTGCGCGAGAAGGGATATCCCGTGCAGGCGCACGGCTCGAATAGAAACGGAACGCGCCGCCAATGGATGCAGGCGGGCAGGCCGGACCGCGGCCGGCGAAAGCCGCGCCGCCTTAATGATTCATGAATTTCCGGAGGCTCCTTCTCTGGGAGTCGAAGGCGATTTCCGGCAGGCGCGAAAGGGGAAAATAGCCGACGTCACAGGCATCATCGCCCGCGGCCTCCGCGCCGCCCACCTTTTCGGCCCGGAAGGTCACGACGACGACCTCCCCGTACATGCCGGTCGCGTCGGAGCAGACATCGAGGAGCCCGAGGATCCTGCCCTCGACACCCGTCTCCTCCTTCAGCTCCCTCATGGCCGCTTCTTCGATGGTTTCGCCGCATTCGGCAAAGCCTATGGGGAAGCACCACATGCCCCTCTTCGGCTCCTGGGCCCTCCTGACAAGGAGAAGCTCGCCCAGTCCGTTCGAAAGGATCACGGAAACCACGGGCAGGGGATTTTCGTAGTAGACGTGGTCGCACGTGTGGCAGACCTGCCGCGTCCTGCCGTCCTGGACCGCGCTGCCCAGTCGGTTGCCGCAGAAGTTGCAGAATATCTTTTCCTTCATTTTCCACCCCCGGCGCGGGCAACCCTTTTCGGCTGGAACCCGCCTTGCCGCCTTTCCTGTAAAAAATATGAATAGTATAGCCCAGGAATGAGGGAAAGCGAAAGGCCTTCCCCGGGGCGGACGTTCTATCATTGACAAGCCTTCCGGAAAAGTAATAGTTTTTTCAATCCCATCGCGCGAGGAGGCGCCGTGGCCGTAAAGCTAAAAAGCGAGCCGCCCATCACCGTGGGCATCCTGGACCGGCAGGGCCGCGTCGAGGGCCGCTTCAACGGCACCTTCCGGGCGGACGGAATCGGGCCCCTGGCCGGCCGGTTTTCGGCGAGGGCCGAGCCGGGGACGGTCGTTCTTTTCGATGGCGCGAACCGGGAGGCAGCCCGTTCCCCGTCCATCAGGGTCGAGGGGGGCGAAGGCTCGACCTTCGAACTGTTCGATGTCACTATTGGAGGCCGGTTTCACTGGGAAAGAAGGGAGAACCAGACCTTCGAGGGGAACCTGATCCTCCGGTCCCGGCCGGATGGGACCCTTGCGGCCATCAACGAGGTCAGCCTGGAGGCGTATTTGATGAGCGTTATCTCGTCGGAGATGAGCGCGTCGGCCCCGGCGGAGTTCCTGAAGACCCACGCGATCCTGTCCCGGAGCTGGCTTCTCGCGGCGCTTCAGCAAGGGGAGGGGCATCCAGGGATGTCCGGTCCCGCTGCGAAGGGCATTGAGGAGGCAGGGGAGATCGTGCGCTGGTACGGGCGGGAGGAGCACGACCTTTACGATGTCTGCGCCGACGACCACTGTCAGCGCTATCACGGCGTGACGAAGATCACGTCCGCCGGGGCGGGCCGCGCCGTCCGGGAGACGCGGGGCGTCGTCCTTTTTTCCGCGGACGGGATATGCGACGCCCGCTATTCGAAGGCGTGCGGGGGTCGAACAGAGGAGTTCGCGACGGCGTGGCATGACGCGAAGATCCCTTACCTGGTGAGCGTAGCCGATGGACCGGTCGACCATCCCCCCATTGCGACCGAGGGACAGGCAGACCTCTGGTGCGCGTCGAGGCCGAGGGCGTACTGCAACACGAGGGACGCAAGTCTCCTCGAAAAGATCCTTCCCTCCTTCGACCGCGAGACAGGCGCCTTTTTCCGCTGGACCGTAGAATATCCCCGCCGGGAGCTTGAAGAGATCGTGGGCGAGAAATCGGGTTATGATTTCGGCAGGCTTCAGGCGATCGAGCCTCTTACGCGCGGTCCTTCGGGACGCATCGCGCGTCTCAGGATCGTCGGCTCCAAAATGAGCATGATCGTAGGCAAGGAGCTTGAGATACGGAGATGGCTCTCGCGAAGCCACCTCTACAGCAGCGCATTTACGGTGAGGGTCACGCCGGGCGCCGATGGCGAGGCGGAGCGGTTCACGCTGCGGGGCGCGGGCTGGGGACACGGCGTGGGGCTCTGCCAGATAGGGGCCGCCGTCATGGCGGATAAGGGCTCCGGCGCGCGCGAGATCATGGGCCACTATTTTCCGCGCGCCGACCTGGTGAGGCTCTATTGAGCGCGCGACAATTCAAGACGGCCTTTATTTTGGGCGCGGGCCTGGGTACGAGGCTCCGGCCCCTCACCGCGAAGCGCCCGAAGCCGCTCCTTCCAGTCGGGGGCCGGCCGATCATTACCTACGCGATGGATCATCTCCTCAAGGCAGGCGTCGACCGCTTCATCGTCAACACCCACCATTGCTCCGAGGTGTACGGAGAGGCGTTCCCCCACGGGACGTGGCGGGGCGCGCCCATTACCTTTCGCTACGAGCCGGTCCTTCTGGACACGGCCGGGGGGCTCAAGAACATCGAGGACCTCCTCGATGAGGACGAGATCATCCTTTGCTACAACGGCGACGTGATCGCCGATTTTCCCCTGGAGGGGCTCATCAGCCACCACCTCCGGGAGAGGCCGGAGGCGACGCTCGTCCTGCGCACGAGCGGTCCCCTCCTGAACGTGAACATCGACGAATCGGGCGAGGTCTGCGACATGCGCCACACCCTTGGAGACCCCGGTATCCGGAGCTGTCTTTTCACCGGCATCTACGCGGTCGAGACATCGATCCTCCCGCACATCGAGGCGGGGGCCGTTCAATCGATCGTTCCCGTCCTCCTGGGACGGATCAGAAAAAGGCGCGGGTCTGTCAGGGGTATTATCGTGGATGAGGGCGAATGGCACGATATAGGGACCGTCGAGGCCTACGGTCATCTGGCCTCGACGTGGCGTGCCCGGCCTTCCGGAAAGGAGGCTCCGTGCAGCCGGACGTGATGATCGCCTTCAGCCGGGAGGCCCTCGGGCTCCCTTTATCCGTCCCCGTAAGGCTTTCCGCGCTCAAAAAGAGGGGCTCAGATAGGGCCTATTTCCGCCTGGAATGGGGAAGCGGGCAGACGGCCATCCTGGTCCGTTACGACCCGAGGCGCGTGGAGAATACCTATCACGCGGATATCGCCGCGTTTCTCGCCGATATAGGCATTCCCGTGCCGCGCGTCGCCGGCCACGACGAAGCGCGCTGCCTGATCGTCATGGAAGACCTCGGCGATATCGATCTCTGGTCCCTCGCAAGGACACCGTGGGAAACCCGGAGCGCCCTTTACCGGAAAACACTCTCCGTCGCGCACCGGCTCCATTCCTTTCCAACGGCGGATTTTCCCTCGGCGCGGGTCAAACTGATGGACGGTTTTGGTCCCGACCTCTACCGGTGGGAGCGGGACTACTTCAGGGAGCACTTCGTGAGGGGTATCTGCGGGATCGACCTCGATCCACGCCTCGGGCGGAAGCTCGAAGAGGAGCTTTCCGGCCTGGCCGAGCGGCTCGCCGGGACAACGACCTGCCTGGTCCACCGGGACCTGCAATCGCAGAACGTGATGATCCGGGACGGAGAGCCCTTCCTCATCGACTTCCAGGGCATGCGCCCCGGCAGCGCCTCCTACGATCTCGCGTCGCTCCTCTGCGACCCCTACGCGGGCCTTTCGGATGACGAGCGGGACGACCTTCTGTCCTACTACTACGGCCTTTCGGGGACCGGTGGAGACCGGTCCGCCTTCCGGGACCGTTTCTGGGAGGCCTCGGCCCAGCGCCTCATGCAGGCCCTGGGTGCTTACGGGTTCCTGGGGCGGAAATCGGGACTCGATGCCTTTCTGGCCCACATCCCCGCGGGGCTCGACAACCTTATCCGCGCGGCCGGGAACGTCCCGTCGCTCCCGCTTCTTCTCGCCCTCGCCGGGAAGTGCCGGGACATCTCCGGGAAGGGGCGGTAGGACGGACGCCCTGGGGGGCATCGCAGGGCATGTGGATATTCGCTTCGAAACGTGGTTAACTATTAAGACTTGACCGGAAATTTCAAAGCCCTCGCAGCCGGAGGGCGCGCCTTGATGTTTCTCGTCAAAATCTCAAAGAAAAAAGAGGCCGGATTATGATAATAACAAAGGATAAAGCTGTCACGCTCAACTACACCCTTTCCGACGAGAAGGGGGAGGTGCTCGAAACATCGAAGGGGCGCGAGCCCCTCACGTACGTCCATGGGGCAGGGCTGATACGGGGCTTCGAGACGGCCCTCGAAGGGAAATCGGCGAACGATGCCTTCTCCTTCACGGTCACACCGGAGGAGGGCTACGGCGAACGGCGGCCGGAACTCGTCTTTCAGGTGAACAGGGAGCAGCTTCATCAGGTCAACGGGCTCTCGGTCGGTCAGCCTCTCCGAGTGCGGACGCCCGACGGCGCCATGGTTGCGATCGTTGCCTCGCTCGAGGATGATAAGGTGGTGCTCGACGCGAACCATCCCCTCTCGGGGATTACCCTCACCTTCGACGTCGAGGTCCTGGAAGTGCGGGACGCGACCGCCGAAGAGCTGTCGGAGGCGCGGCAGACGTGCGGATGCGGCACCTCCTGCGGTGACTCCTGCGGCGAAGAAGGATGCGGGTGCTAAAAGGGCGTCATACCGGGTTGCATTCAACTTGCGGATTCCCTGCAGCTTGCTGCAGGGAGAATCTTTTTCCGCTTCGCTCCGCCGGCAATTATTGGGACACCCACTTCGCGCGACCCACTGTGTGGGTACCCCGCGGTCGCCCCC
>JBEKJU010000099.1:0-19249 GCA_050011095.1 Syntrophorhabdales bacterium | reverse complement strand
GAAGAAGAACGGGATCATGATGGTCGACTTTGCAATAGAGGCGGAGCGGAGGGAGGGTAAAAATCCGCTCGATGCGATCTATGAGGCCTGCCTTTTGCGCTTCAGGCCGATCATGATGACGACTATGGCCGCACTCCTCGGCGCGGTCCCCCTTGCCATAGGTCGGGGCGTCGGGTCGGAGCTTCGCCGTCCCCTCGGCATCTCCATCGTGGGAGGACTCATCTTCAGCCAGATGCTCACCCTCTACACGACCCCGGTGATGTACCTATTTCTCGACCGCTTCCGGCTCAGGATGAAGGAACTGTGGGGGAGGCGCCATCCGGCGAAGGCGCGGGAGGCAATACCGGAGCCATGAGAAATTTGTGCAACGAGGTGAGGTGGATGATAGATTGGACGAGACTGAGAAGCCGCGAGATCAGGGAAGGGAAGGGTGTCTGCCGGCCCGGCCGGGGAGAGAGGCGCCCATCGATGAGGGGCGTCATCAAGGCAGGCAGACCGGCGACGGCAGCCGCGTGCGCGGTGCTCCTCGCCCTGACCGCCTGCACGGTGGGACCGAATTACGTGAGGCCCCCGGCGGTGACGTCCGCGTCGTTCAAGGAGATGGACGGCTGGAAGCAGGCCGAGCCGAAGGACCGGGTGCTTCGCGGCAAGTGGTGGGAGATATTTCAGGAGCCCGGGTTGAATGCCCTGGAGGAACAGGTCAACATCTCGAACCAGAATGTGGCCCAGGCGGAGGCCCAGTTTCGCCAGGCGAAGGCCCTGGTCCAGGTTGCCCGGTCCGCCTACTTTCCGACCGTCAGCGTCGGCCCTTCCTTCACGCGCTCCTTTCAGACTACCAGCCCCACGGTGCAGCCCGCGCCCTACTCGCTCCTTTCCCTGCCCGTTGAGGCGACCTGGGAACCGGACCTCTGGGGTCGCGTACGCCGCAGCGTCGAGAGTAGCCGCGCCACCGCGCAGGCAACCGCGGCAGACCTCGAAGGGGCGCTCCTGAGCGCCCAGACGCAGCTGGCCGAGGACTATTTTCAGCTCCGCGCCCTCGATGCGCAGAAACAGATTCTCGATGCCACGGTCGAGGCCTATGGCAAGTCCCTCCGGTTGACGCGGAACAGGTATGAGGGCGGCATAGCATCCCGGGCGGACGTGCTCCAGGCCGATACCCAGCTTAAGACGACCCAGGCCCAGGCCATAGACGTGGGCGTGCAGCGGGCACAACTGGAGCACGCCATCGCCATCCTCATCGGTAAGGCCCCTGCTGGTCTTTCTCTCCCTCAGGAGCCGCTTGAGGCGCCCCCACCCGCCATACCCATGAGCCTGCCGTCGGCGCTTTTGGAGAGAAGACCCGACATCGCGGGCGCCGAACGGCGCATGGCGTCGGCCAACGCCCAGATAGGGGTGGCAATCGCGGCCTTTTATCCCAACGTGACACTTAGTGGCGCGGCCGGCTATCAAAGCACCGGTCTTTCGAACTGGCTCACGTGGCCCAACCGGCTCTGGTCGTTCGGCACTTCCGTCTCGGAGGTCGTCTACGAGGGCGGATTGAGGAGGGCCCAGACCGAGCAAGCGAGGGCCGCCTATGACGCGACGGTGGCTACGTACCGCCAGACGGTGCTCACCGGTTTTCAGGAAGTGGAGGATAACCTCGCCGCGCTCCGCATCCTCGAACAGGAGGCGGCCGTAGAGGCGGCGGCGGTGACGGCGGCGGAGCAGTCGCTTGCCGTCATCACCAACCAGTACGAGTCCGGGATCGTGGCATATCTCAATGTAATCACCGCCCAGACAACGGTCCTGAGCAACCGGATCACCGCCCTGAATATCCTCGGCCGCCGGCTGACCGCGGCGGTGCTCCTCATCAATGCCCTGGGCGGAGGCTGGAACGCGTCGGACCTCCCGGCAGGCGATAAGCTCCAGACCGAGAGGCAAGGACCAGACGGCACAAAGGCCGTTTTTCCCGTGATCCCACAGTATTATTCCCGCTCCCCCGGTGGGGAAGGGTAGGGGTGAGAGGGCCGGACCATATCGTGCCCTCCACTCCGACGGATATCCTTCCGACCGCGAATCGGCCGACAGGGCTCACGCCGCCCCTCATGTGACGGACCCCTTCTCGCCGCGTGCCTTGGCGCGCCTTTTCCCGCGCTCGCTCAGGCCCTGCATCACGACATAGAATACCGGAACGAAGGGGATGGCAAGGAGCGTCGAGGCGAGCATGCCCCCGAAGACGACCGTGCCGATGGCCTTTTGGCTAGCAGCGCCTGCGCCGCTCGCGAAGAGCAGTGGGGCCACCCCGAGGATAAAGGCGAAGGAGGTCATCACGATGGGACGGAAACGGCGGTCCGTCGCTTCTATCGCGGCTTCCGCGGCAGAGACGCCCTCCTGGTGCAGGTCACGGGCGAATTCGACGATCAGGATGGCGTTCTTGCTCGCCAGGGCGATCATGAGCACGAGGCCGATCTGCGTGTAGAGGTTGTTGTCGTAGCTCCGAAGAAGGAGGGCCACGAGGACCCCTACGAGCGCCATGGGAACCGCCAGGATGACGGCGGCGGGTGATGTCCAGCTCTCATACAGGGCAGCCAGCACCATGAATACCAGGGTAACGGAGAGGGCATAGATGAAATACGCCTGATAGCCGACCTGTTTCTCCTGATAGCTCGTGGCCGTCCAGTCATAACTCATGCCCGAGGGCAGGATGCGCGCGGCCAGTCGTTCCATTTCGGTGAGCGCCTGGCCGGAGCTGAAGCCGGGGGCGGAGGAACCGAAAATGGGGGCGGCGGGATAGAGATTGTAGCGGGTGATCAGCTCGGAACCCTGGGTGCGCCTCACGTCGAGAAGGCTCCCCAGGGGCACCATATCACCCGCATTATTCCGGGTGTAGAGGTTTCTGATGTCCTCCGGCGTTTTCCGGTACGCGTCGTTTGCCTGGATATAGACCTGGTATATCTGATTGTACTTGTTGAAGAGGTTGACGAAGGTGGAGCCAAGGTTGCCCTGGAGCGTCTGAAACAGGTTCCCGAGAGGCACCTGAAAGGATTGCGCCTTTGTCCGGTCTATACTGAGGAAGAGCTGGGGGCTCCGGGCGTCGAAGGTGGTCGCCAGACCCTGGAGGCCGGGCTGCGAGTTGCCTGCCGCGACGAGCTGGTTTGTGATGTTTTGAAGGTTTTCGAGGTCGTTGCCCCTCCGGTCCTCCACCATCATCTGAAAACCGCCTGACTGCCCCAGTCCCCTGATGGGCGGCGGGATCACGACGAAGGCGATCGCCTCCTGAATGGCCGAAAGGTCGCGATTCAGGCCGGAGACGATCTTGTCCTGCGTGAGGGCGCGCCCACGCTTGCTCCAGTCCTCGTAGACGAGGAATACCGTGATGACCGTCGGAACGTTTGCTGAATCCAGGACGGAGAAACCGCCGATGTCGACCCAGCTCTGGATTCCCCGCGTTTTCTTGAGAATGGCCTCGATCCTGTCCGATACCTGTCGCGCCCTCGGCTGCGACGCCCCATCGGGCAGGCGGGCGAGAAGAATGGCGTATCCTTGATCCTCGGTAGGCAAAAAGCCGGTGGGCCGGCTCACGAACTGCCAGGCCGCAAGGGCTATGACTACAGCAAACACAATGAGGGCGATCCTTGGATGGCGCACCATCTTTCCCACCATGCCCATGTAGGGAGCCTTCATGCGGTCGTACACCTTGTTGAAGCCGCGATAGAACCAGTTTGGCCGCTTCTCCTTTTTCTTCCGGAGCCACAGGGCGCATTGGGTCGGCTTCAACGTCAACGCGTTGATGGCGCTGATAACGGCGGTCGCGGCGATCACGAGGGCGAACTGGCGGAAGATCTGTCCCGTGATGCCGGGCAGGAAAGCGGCGGGCAGAAAGACGGAAACGAGGGCCAGCGTAATGCCCATCACCGGGCCGGTCAGCTCGCTCATGGCCTTGATGGCCGCGTCCTTCGGCGAGAACCCCCTCTCGATATAGTAGGAGCTATTCTCCACGATCACGATGGCGTCGTCCACGACGATGCCGATGGATAGAACCAACGCGAAGAGCGTCATCAGGTTTATGGTGAAGCCGAGGGCGATCATGGCGGCAAAGGCGCCGATGATCGTTACCGGCACCGTGGTCGCGGGCACCAGGAGGGCCCTGAAATTCTGGAGAAAAACCATGATGACGATGAGCACGAGGATACCCGCCTCGAAGAGGGTCTCGTACACCTTCGACACGGACTCGCGGACGAACCTCGTCGTGTCGAAGTGGATGCCGTACTTCATGCCCTCGGGGAAATCCTTGCTCATGGTGTCCACCAGCTTGTAGACACTGTCGGCCACCGCGATGGCATTGGCCTCGGGCAGGGCGAAGATCGGGATCTCGGCCGATTTGTACCCGCGGGCGCTGCTATAGAGGGAGTAGGTCTGCTGTCCGAGCTCCACCCGCGCTACGTCCCGTATTCGCACGATCTGGGCGCTTGGCCCGCTGGTATCGCTCTTGACAATGATGTTTTCGAACTGGTCTGCGTCGGACAGCCTTCCCAGGCTGTTGATGGTCAACTGAAACACCTGGTCGGCGGGAACCGGCGGGGAGCCCAACTGGCCCGCGGTGACCTGGACGTTCTGGTCCGAGACGGCGTTCAGCACGTCAGTGGCGGTGAGGTTGAACTGCTTGAGCCTGTTCGGGTCGAGCCAGACGCGCATGCTGTACTGTCCGGCGCCGAAGACCCTCACCTGACCGACACCGGGCAGCCGGGCTATGGGGTACTGCATATTGATCAGGGCGTAATTCGAGAGAAAGGCTTCATCGTACCGGTTGTCCGGCGAATAGACGCTGACCACGAGCAGGATGTTCGTGGAGAGCTTTTTCACCGTCACACCCTGCACCTGGGCGCCGGCGGGAAGCTGGGCAAGGGCGGTGCTCACCTGGTTCTGCACGAGGCTGAGGGATTTGTCGAGATCGGTCCCCACATCGAAGCTGATGGTTAGCGTGTAGGTGCCGTCGCTGCCGCTCGTGGAAGACATGTAGATGGCGCGCTCCACCCCGTTGACCGCCTGTTCCAGCGGAACGCCGATCGTCTCCGCGACGACGGAGGCACTCGCGCCGGGGTATCTCGTGGTTATCTGAATAGTGGGGGGTGTGATGGGTGGATACTGTTCGACGGGCAGACGGATATAACTGATGACGCCGATAATGATGGTGATGACGGCGAGCACGTTGGCGAGGATGGGCCGCTCGATAAAGAAGCGGGAGATATTCATGACGCGGCCCCACTCTGCTCCTGGGGCGTCACGCGGCGGCCGGGGATGGCCTTCTGGACGCCCCTCGCGACTACCCGGTCATTGGGTGTGACGCCTTCCAGGATGGCCCGCATGTGGTCTACCAGCGCCCCGAGCTTGACGGAGCGCCGCTCCACGATGTTCTCCTGATTCACTACCAGGAGAAACGGGCCACTCTGGTCAGAGCTAAGGGCCTCCTGAGGCACGAGGAGGCTCTTCGCCTCCCTGACGGGCACGCGGATTCTGGCATAGGCCCCGGCCATTATCCGTCCGTCGGGATTTTCAAAGATCCCCCGCACCTGAAGTGTCCCGCTCGTGGCGGTAAGACTGATGGAGGCAAAATCGAGCACGCCCCGGTGAGGATAGCCTTTCTCGTTGAGGACGGCCATGAAGACCGGCCACTTTTGGGTGCGGGTCTTCCCCGGTCTCCATTGCGCCTCCTCCGTCAGGCGGGCGAGATCGGAGTCGCTGATCGTGAAGTAGACATAGATGGGGTTGATCTGGTTGATCGACGCCAACACCGTGGTCTCGCTCGATCCGACGAGATTTCCCGGATCGACGAGCCTCCGGTCTATTCTGCCGTCAAAGGGGGCTCTCACCTCTGTGTAGCTCAGGTTGAGACTTGCCAGGTCCCGGCTCGCCTGCGCGTTCGTCAGGTTCGCCTGCGCCGAATCCCTCTGAAAGCGCCAGTTGTCCACGTCTGATTGGGACGCTGCCTTTTGCCGGAGCAGTTCCGAGTAGCGGACGAACTGGGCCGTGCCGTAAACGAGCTGGGCCTTTTGCAACAGTATCGCGGCCTCTGCCTGGCGCAGGGCGTCCTGATATGTATTCTGCTGTATGAGGAAGAGGAGCTGGCCCTTCTTGATGAATTGGCCGTCCTGAAAGAGGGCCTTCTCAAGGTACCCCGCCACGCGCGCCCGAAGCTGCACCGTCATGATGGCCTGCGTGCTGCCCGTCAGTTCCAGGTAATCGGTAACGAGGCGTGCCTGGGGCCGGACAACGGTAACCGCAGGCGGAGGGGGCGGCGCTGCCTTCGGCCTTTCCCTGCACGATGGCGCGAGGAGCGAAAGGAGAAGCCCCAGGATCGCCACCCATCCGCCAAACGTGCGTACGTCGCGTGCCAGCCCGCCCTTCTCGCCCATACCCCTATCCCTCCGATATCGCTCGTTCAAACGGGAATCCATGACCCCGCCGCCTGCGTCGACGGGGCTTTTACACCCTCATCGTTGCGCATATCGCACCGGCTGGTCGGGTCACCGCCACCCGTGCCGCCCTACCAGTCGGGAGGCCGGACGAGCGGCCGATGCGGCTTTTCGGCCTCGGGCGGCATGTACCTCGCCGGACTGAGGAGGTCCCCCCAGTTCGTCCGCTTCGCCATGGCCTCCTTGACCTCCGGCGGTATCAGGTCATTTCCTTCCCTGATCTGCCAGCCGCCGCCCAGCGCCCTATAGACCGCTACCAGACCGCTCGATATGTTGCCCAGGGTACTGACGAAACTGTCCTGTTCGGCCAACAGGGACTGTTCGCCCGTCAGCACGGTCGTGAAATCTGTTATCCCCCCGCGATACTGGTCCACGGCAAGCCCGAGCGACTGCTTCGCGGACTCGGTGCTCTTCGCGAGAAATCCGGCCCTCTCCTGGGACCGGAGGAACGCAACGATGGCGTCCTCCACGTTTTGCTGCGCCGTGAGGACCGTGTTCTGATAGGTAATCAACAGTTCCTGGAACCGCGCATCCTGCAGGCGGACGTTATTCGTGATCTGGCCGTAATTCAGGATATTCCACTGGACCGAGGGGCCTACGACATAGTTCCTGCTCGCCCATTGCAGCATGTCACCCAGGTGGGACCTTCCCAGATCGGTGGAAAGAAGGGTGAATATCCCGCCCAGCGAGAATGCCGGAAAAAGATCGGCCCTGGCGACGCCGATCTGCGCGCCCTGGGCCATTGCCCGGTATTCGGCGGCGCGAACGTCGGGACGGCGGCGAAGCAGGTCCGCGGGCATGCCGATGGCCACTTCCGGCGGTGGGACAGGGATGCCCGATGAGCCGGCCAGGACCTCCCGGAGATCGCCGGGTGGCAGGCCCAACAGAATGCTCAGGGCATGTCCTGTCTGTTCAAGCTGGATTTGAAGGGCGGGCACGGATGCCTCCGTGTCATTGAGGATCGTTCTCGCCTGTGCCACATCCCTCTCGGTGGCCGTGCCGTACGTGAACCGCGCCTCGGCTATTTTCAGGCTTTCCCTCTGGGTCTCGACGTTCTGCCTCGCAATCTCGATCCGCTTCTCTAAGGTCTTTATGGAGATGTAGTTCGTTGCCACGTCCGCGGTGAGGCTCACCAGGGCATTGTCGTAATCCGCCACCGTGGCCTTCAGGGTTGCGTCGGCCGACTCGATAGCCCGCCTGAACTTGCCCCAGAAATCGATCTCCCAGTTGGCGGTGACGCCGATCTGATCCTGCGTATATGCGCTGATGCCGGCGGCCGCAAAATAGGAATGGGCGCTCTCCCAGTTGTACTGAAGTGAGCCGATTGCCTGCTGCGTCTGGGGATAGAGCTGCCCCACCGCGATCCCGACCTGCGCGCGGGCCTCCAACACCCTGACACCCGCCACCCTGATCGAAAGGTTCTGGCGGTAGGCCTTATCGACAAGCCGGTCGAGGACGGGGTCGTGAAATACCCGCCACCAGGCGCGATAGTCCGCAGGCCCGTTCGTGACCCGCGCGCCGTCGGACTCAAGCCAGTTCGGCCGGACAGCCGTCTCGGGCCGGACATAATCGGGCCCCACCTTCATGCAGCCGGTCCCGAAAAGAACGAAGGCCAGCACGACGACGGAGAGTCGCATACCAACGGTCATCACCGGCGATCCTGCCTGCTGCACGGTTTTAGCCTTTGCCCACGGTTTCACCCTTTGCCGCCATAAGGACCTTTCCCTTATGGCGTCATTGCCGCCGGACCCGGAAAAAGTCCCCCTGATTTTGTTTTCTTCGACTACGAAAGAAGAGCCTAAAAGATACGGACGCCCTTATGATAATATCTATGCCTGAGCCGGCCGAATTTCAAGCCGGGCTGTCCCTGTTCCTGTTCTTAGGGCTCGGAAATAAATGAGTCAGATGGCGAAGGATTTTTGGCCGATCGGCGAGGCGCGGAAAGGCCAAATGTACTGGATGTACATGACCTTTTCGCAACGAAGCGGGCGGACAAAAAGACGAGCCAGATGACCCATTTATTTTCTGACGAGCCCTAAAGCCCCAGGGGGATCGGCCCCGCGTGTCCGGCGATTTCAGCCGGTTTCCGTTCCAATAATGTCACATACCTTTGCCCCGGCCCTTCACTGTTTGACTTTTTTACCGCAAGCAGGTAGGTTTTTACGATAATGACGGATATATCCATACCCCCGGACAGGCCCGTAGAGCATGCGGCCTCGCGCGCCTGGTGGTTCGTATTCTCGCGCCGCAGGCTCCTCGTAAAGACGGCTCAAGATGATCGGGATAAAACAGCGATCCCCTTGGGGGAAGGCCTCGATGCGTGGGGCCTGAAGGCGCTCCGGCAGCAGCTCCCCGTGGGCATGCTTCATGGACATCCCTGCTACGCGGTGGAGGTGAGCGACAAGACCGAAGCGCTTCCCGGAACGGCCTTCCGGGGGCTCCGGTCCCTGTACGGTCTCGTCGAAGAGGATTTCTTCCGGGTCGCGCTGACGGCGGTCCACATCGTGGAGTGGGACAAGACGAGCCAATTCTGCGGACGCTGCGGCGCGTCCCTCGCCGTCCATGGCAAGGAGCGCGCCAAGGAGTGCGTGAAATGCGGCCTCCTCGTCTTCCCCCGGATATCCCCCGCGGTGATCGTCCTCATAGAGCGGGAGGGGCGTGTGCTCCTCGGGCGGTCCGCGCGTTTTTCAGAAGGGGTCTACAGCGTGCTCGCCGGTTTCGTGGAACCCGGAGAGAGCCTCGAAGAGACGGTTTCCCGCGAGGTTGAGGAAGAGACGGGTATCATCGTCAAGGATATTCGTTACTTCGGGAGCCAGCCATGGCCCTTTCCCGACAGCCTCATGGTCGGCTTTACCGCCCGCTACGGGGGAGGGGAGATACATATCGACGGCAAGGAGATCGTCGACGCAGGCTGGTTCGACGCGGATAACCTCCCGGAGATACCGGGCAAGATCAGCATCGCGAGAAGGCTTATCGATTGGTTCGTGGAAAAGCGCTCGCATACCGGGTTGTCGTCTGCGCCACCACCCTCGCCTTCGGCCAGGTAGTGCGGGCGAGCGACGCGGCGACAAGAAAGATGTGGCGAAGAAGGTGACTTGGTATCAGCCCTTCTCCACGGGGAACGTCAAGAACCCGCCATAGTAGGCGACGGTGAGGGCCGCGGGCCCCACGGCGATGACGAGCACCAGGTAGAGGATCGCCGGGCCGGAAAGGTCGTCCAGCACACCGGGTACATACGTCCGCCACGCGCACAGGACCGCAAGGACGCAGACCATCCCGAAAGAGAGGTTCCGTTTGATCGTCACGGGCCGCATCCGCCTCGCCATGTAGGTGACCCACCACGCGGCGAGACCCGTCATAATGGCGACCGGCGTCGAGATGACGGCCCCGATCAGGCAGTAGAAGGCCGTCTGGTCAAAGGAGCGGTTGCCCGTCAGCACGGAAAGGACCGAAAAAAGGCTCGCCGACACGCAGAACACGATGGGAAAATGGACCGTCGCGGGGTGCGGATGGCGTCTCAGGAACGGGTAGCGGGCGAGCAGCCCGGAAACAAGAGGGGGTAGGGCAGGCTGTTCCGACGTTTTTGGGGCCTCCTCCCTCCGCAGTGTTCCCACCTCGGGGTAGCGGTCGAGCACCTCGACGCCGTGAGGAGCGGCCGCTATGTCGGCGGTCAGGTCCCGTCCCGCCGCGTGTCTTGCCATGTGGAGTCCGCCCTTCCACAACCGGCTTCCCGACACATCTACGATGCGCCCGCCGGCGGAGACGTAGGCCGGCCTTCCTTCCTTGCCGTCGTATTCAGAGAGCGTATTGGGATCGAGTTCCTTCGCCATATTTCTATCCTCGGGCCGCGCGCTATCGATTATCCGCGCCGTCTCTAATTGTCATCGTTTTTGACGCGCTTTTCAAGGGATTCCCGAAAAGCCGGCCCCGACGGCGATTTCACGGACATTCCCGGAGAGGCGGCCCCGAAGGCGATTTCACTGACACTCCCGGAGAGTCGGCTTTGGTGGCCGTGACAGCTATTGTCTAATTGCATAAATATCCGACTTCCGCAATTCGTCACCCCGGCGGACGCCGGGGTCCAGAAATCCTTGTCAAACCTGGATGTCCCGCCTTCGCGGGATTAAGCCCCGCTTCGCTCTACCGGCTCTTGCCGCAATGACGGAAGAGGCCCAAGAATGTGCGGTCATTTAGACAACTCGATACTGGGACATCCTCTCCCCCATCCTCCGCACAATACGTGATACTGTCCTTGAAGAATGATAGGTAACTATCGGACGTATAAGGGTAACAGCGCCGTTTACCCCACGGGGCATTCATGTGACTCATGAGCAAACGGCTCCGCAAATCTTCTTGTCCTTTTCTGCTGGTACTGGTATGATCCCGTAGAGACCTCCCCGGCAAACCCACCACATCCCTGAACCACACACACGGCTCCGTCGAGGCCAGAATGTCCCTTTTTGGGACAAATGGGTACGGAAGAAGAACGCAAAACCCGTGGTCTTTTCTATGATAGGATTGAAAAGGGTGGGGGGGAGAGGGTGAGTGAAGGCAGTGGGGGAAGGGGATTGTAAATAATCACGATTCCCGTATAGAGGCAAGAATAGGGCGCCTCGGTCATCAGACGCCAGGTCACAACGCAGGAGGCACACTCTATGAGTGAGGCTAAGACGTGCGTTTTCCGGTATTTGGCACATTCTAAGAATTCAGACGGACAAGACGATCCTGTCCGGGAACATCTTCGCAAAGTCGCTAATCGGGCGGCTGGATTTGCACAACCATTTGAGGCATGTGAGGAGGTTGAACTTGCTGGATTGCTTCACGATTTAGGAAAATATGGCGACCTTTTTCAGGCCCGTTTAGCAGGAAAGGAACGTGGGATCGATCACTGGTCTTCCGGTGCTTGGCAGGCATTGTTGAAATATCAGTGGAAGGGCCTCGCTTCTGCTCTTGCTATACAAGGGCACCATATAGGCCTTCAGAAGGCGGAGCCGGATGCGCTAAAACAATTAAACCCTGATAAACTGCGCAGCGATCATCCACTTGGCCTGCGACTGTCAGATCCTGATGTGACAAATCTTATTACACGGCTCGAAAGCGATGGTCTCCAGCTTCCCGATGTAATCAATTCTTCGATTTATGCCGGCTTACAGGCGCCTCCAGCGGCTGCGATGATGGACGTACGGATGCTTTATTCTGCGCTTGTGGATGCCGATTTCATCGAAACAGAGGCTCATTTCACCGGAAAATACCGTGAATCAGGCCTTCCGCTCATGCCTGACGAGGCACTACATTTTCTGCTGGCACATATCGACAAGCTTGGCCGGAGATCGGAAGCAGCAGGGCACGTCAATCAAATGCGGTCTGATCTACTGGATGTCTGTCTCATGGCGGCCCGAATGGATCAGGGTCTTTTTACACTCACAGCGCCTACTGGTTCTGGCAAGACACTCAGCATGCTGGCCTTTGCACTGAAACACGCTGTTCTACACAAGCTCCAGCGAGTCATTATGGTGATCCCTTACCTGAGTATCATCGATCAAACTGCCAAGGAATACAGAAAGGTGTTTCAGCAGAAATATGGCGTAGAAGATATTGGAAAATTCATTCTCGAACACCACAGCTTAACTGGTATACGAAATGCCGGGGATGATACCGCAGAGATTACAGATAACGACGACGAAAAGGTCGCGACTATGAGGTTGCTTACTGAAAACTGGGCAGCGCCCATAATTGTCACCACAAGTGTCCAATTCTTTGAATCTCTTTTTTCAAACCGTCCATCGGCCTGTCGAAAGCTCCATAACCTTGCGGGAAGCGTTATCCTCTTTGATGAGGCCCAGACGTTTCCAATTTCCCTGGCTATTCCGTCATTGGCCACTTTGTCGAGGTTAGCGGAAAAATATAGGTCGACAATTGTATTCTCCACGGCTACCCAGCCAGCGTTTTCGACTCTCAATGAGCCGATCAAATTTTATGCCTCTGCAGGATGGACTCCAAAACCGATTGTGGCACCTCATCTCAAATTATTTGAACGAGCACGCCGCACAGAGGTTGTGTGGCCCGGCAACCAGGATTCTTCATTATCTTGGGAGAAATGCGCGGACGCCATCACATACCGGAACCAAGCGCTTTGCATCGTGAATCTGAAACGCCATGCCTTCCGTCTCCTTGATGAGTTAGCCAGTTCAAGTGCGGAGGGCGTGTTCCATCTGTCGACCAACATGTGTCCGGCTCACCGACAAGTCGTTCTCGATGAAGTACGACAACGGCTCGACAATAGGGAACCGTGCCGACTTGTCTCCACACAGTGTATTGAGGCCGGGGTGGATGTCGATTTTCCCTTCGTGCTGCGGGCATTAGCACCTCTCGATGCAATCGCACAGGCTGCCGGACGCTGTAACCGGAATGGCAACGAACCCATCGGACAAGTAAAAGTATTCATCCCTGAAGACGAAGGCTATCCCGATGCCGCGTATCAACAAGCAGCAGCCGTTACGAGGAGCCTTCTTAGAGAGCTAGGTCCCCGCGGTATGGATATCCATAACCCCGTACTATACGATATGTACTACGAAAAGCTTTACGGTATCGCAAATCCTGAGTTCCAGAAAATGGCGGTTCAGGAGGCAATTCAAAGACAAGACTTTGTTGATGTGGCAAACAAGTATCGTATCATTTCCAATGACGCAGTCAATGTTTTCGTTCCGTACGGCCCTGTAGATTTTGAGGGGATGATTGCCGAGGTTCATGTGACGGGACTAACCCGCCGCTGGATCAACCGAGTGCGGCCTTATACGATAAGTATATTCCGGCCTAAAAAAGGGGCTCCCATCTGGAGGTACGTTGAGCGTGCCCCTGTTAAACGAGGCGAATATGCAGACGACTGGCTTATATATTTGCAAAAGGAGCATTACGACAATCTGAGAGGACTTGTCCCGCCATCATCCATGGATTGTCTCATTGGATAGATTGTAAACAAAGGAGGGTGCATGGAAGCAAAGGATCAGGTCTTGGAGGTATGGGGTGATCTGGCTTGTTTTTCACAACCTGTTTTCAAGGTTGAACGATTCAGCTACCCCGTTATCACACCTTCTGCAGCACGTGGGATTTATGATGCAATCTACTGCAAGAGCAAGGAGTTCCGCTGGCAGCTAACTGCCATTGAGATTCTTGCCCCCCCAAGCTACATTGCGCTACGCCGGAATGAAGTAAAGGAAAAGATTTCTGTAAATGCCGTGCTCCGATGGATCGACGGAAAAGACACGCCGGACCCTATATGGGCCGATGGCGACCGCGCTCTGACAGGCTCAGACGAGAAGGGGCGGACTCAGCGACAGACTATGGCGCTCAAGGACGTGCATTATCGTCTGCACGCCTTCATCAAACCGTGGCCCGATTTTGAAAACAGGCTGCAGGGATTGGAGGCTCAATTCCGGCGTCGTGCTGCATCCGGTACGTGTATTTACCAGCCATATTTCGGATGCCGGGAATTCCCTGCATTCTTTGAACTGGTAGACTCACAAGTACCACAGGCTGAACGCATCCCCCTGGACATAAATCTGGGGCTAATGCTGTATGATGTTTTCGATCTTTCCCGTCTGGGCTCTCGCGAAGATAAATGTTCAATCAGTCTCTTTCACGCATCTATTAAGGCAGGAGAACTTCTGGTTCCGCCGTACGAGAGCCCCAGCGTGCTTAAAGGTATTGGGAGGGCCGATTAATGCTGGACCTTTTGATTGACTATGCCCATAAGCACTTAACAGATGCAGTTCCTGAACCTGGTTTTGCAGCAAAAGATGTACGATGGGCTATAGACTGCGATGCACGAGGCAATTTCCTGGATGTCATCGAATTGGGAGACACCTCTCAGAAGAAAAATCGTGGTCACAGATTTCCTAAGTGTCCCGACATGAGCCTTGGGGAAATGAAATCGGAAGGAGTGGCAAAAAGCCATTTTCTCATAGAATCTACGGAGGTTGTTGCCCTATTCAGCAAGACGCCAGATGATGATAAATTACTCGCCAAGCATCGATATTTTGCGTTTTTACTTAAGAACGCTGCTTCGACCATGCCTGAACTCGGAATGCTTGCAGACAATATTTTCAACCCCGAGGTACTCGACGCTATCCGGCACCGGCTGGCTAGTCAGAAGGCAAAATCCACAGACAAGGCGACTTTCAGACTCGGAGACGCATTTCCGGTAAACTCGGAACAATGTCGAGAGTGGTGGCGGTCTTTTCGCACAACTTTAACCATAGCCCGGGGTAAATCCGGATCGTCTGGTTCCATGCGGTGTTTTGCATCAGGGAATTTGGTCAAGCCTGCGCGAACTACCCCCAAAACACGCGGCTTGGCCGATGTAGGTGGCTTGATAGCCGGCGATGTCCTGATAGGATTCAAACAACATTCTTTTTGCTCTTTCGGATTGGAGCAGGCGTTAAATGCCGCCGTTTCTGACGACATGGCTGCCACCTACAGCGAAGCGTTGAACGACCTGATAAGAAAAACAGGACAGAGATTGGCAGGCACAAAGGTCATTCATTGGTTCAAGGGGAAGGACATTCCGAAAGGCGATGATCCGCTTTACTGGCTCGAACAGGCTCCAGAACAGGAAGAATTAAATGCCGGACACCGTGCACGAAAATTGCTTGATGCCATCCAAAAAGGAGAGCGCCCCGATCTTGGAAACAATTATTACTACGCCCTTATCCTCTCAGGAGCAAGTGGGCGGATTATGGTGCGAGACTGGATGGAGGGAAAGTTTGAAGACCTTGTAAAGAAAATATTTGATTGGTTTGAAGACCTTTCCATAGTGCGCCGCGACGGAAAAGGTTTAGCCTTATCGCCGAAATTTATTGCCGTATTGGGAGCAACAGTGCGAGATCTTGACGAACTGACAAACCCATTCGTGGCAAAAATGTGGCGGGTTGCTGTGCGTGGGGAAATGATTCCAGACGCAGCTCTGGCAAAGGCGTACGGTCGTGTGAAGGTAGACATCATAGCAGACACTCCGCCTAATCACGCCCGCATGGGGTTGATAAAAGCATATCATTTGAGGAAGAATAGAGCTAAAGGAGGGAACACAATGACGGAGGAAATTGGACCCTATTTGAACGAGAATCATCCCCACCCCGCTTATCAGTGTGGACGGCTTATGGCGGTCCTTGCCAAATTACAGAAATCAGCCCTCGGTGACGTTGGCGCTGGTGTCGTCCAACGTTACTATGCAGCCGCCAGCAGCACTCCTGCGTTGGTTTTAGGGCGCCTTGTGCGTACCAGCCAGGCGCACCTCAATAAGCTGCAACCGGGCCTTGCTTATTGGTACGAAAATATTCTTGCCGGTATATGGGGCAAGATAAAAGATGCAGTTCCTGCCACTTTGACGCTTGAAGAACAGACACTGTTTGCCCTCGGATACTATCAACAAATAGCCCAGAGAATAGGAATATCACCAGATAGGGAAGATCAAACCAAGGAGGCTGAAAATGACTGATATTATCAAAAATCGTTATGAATTTGTGTTTCTCTTTGATTGTGAGAATGGCAATCCTAATGGAGACCCAGATGCAGGCAATGCACCGCGTATCGATCCACAGGACATGCGCGGTCTGGTTTCAGATGTAGCCCTCAAAAGGCGCATCCGCAACTATGTCCAAATGGTCCGCAACAACAGGCTGGCTGACAATGCAAATCCTGGATACGGAATCTTTATTGAACATGCTACCAATCTCAATCGCCCTATCGTAGTCTCCCACGAACAGACCACTGGCGGGTTTAATCCTGAAAAGGCGGCCGGAAAAGATAAAGTAAAGCTGGCAAGAGAATGGATGTGCCATAATTTCTACGACGTGCGGGCTTTCGGAGCTGTAATGAGTACCGGCCCAAATGCTGGTCAAGTACGTGGTCCTGTTCAATTATCTTTTGCTAGATCAGTTGATCAAGTACTTCCACTTGATGTCTCCATCACTCGAATGGCCGTTGCTGAGGATGTGAAAGGAGCTAAATCTAGTGCAGACTATGTAAAATGGGAGGCGGAGCAGCCTGAAGACAAGTTGCGGACGATGGGGCGTAAGGCCCTTATTCCTTATGGCTTATATGTAGGAAAAGGCTTTATAAGTGCGCATCTTGCGGAAGGCACAAAATTTTCAGAAGATGATCTCGGTCTTCTGTGGGAGTCCCTGCTCAAGATGTACGATCATGACCGGTCTGCCGGTAAAGGAATGATGTCTGTGAGAGAACCTATTTTTGTGTTTCAGCATACAGGCACGGATACGAACGACACCCAGAGAATGCAGCAGGCAAAATTGGGATGTGCGCCAGCACATAAGTTATTTGACCTTATCAGAGTCGAAAAGAAGGATGGGGTTGCCGCTCCGCGCTCTTTCAATGAGTATGCTATATCAATTGCTTTGAGCAAGATGCCAAATGGTGTCCGTATGGGATTTGTCGTTATGGGTGAGGGTGGCGCTCCGGCTGTTCATTGGGACAAGCCGCCAGAAAGCCTTCAAAACATAAAGGTGGAATAATACGTGACCTACTCCGAAGACGATCTTATACCTCTGTCAGCCGTCCAGCATCTCAGCTTTTGCGAGCGGCAATGTGCGCTGATGTTTATCGAACAGACCTGGGCGGAAAATCGCCTGACCGTTGAAGGCCGGATCATGCACGAGCACGTTCATGAGGAAGGGCACGAATCGCGAGGCGATGTGAGAATCGCGACGGTTGTTCCTTCTTCGGTCCTTGCGGCTCGGCCTCGTAGGCGTTGCAGATGTGATAGAGTTCCGCCGGAGCGACAAAAATACTTGGCAGCCTTTTCCGGTTGAGCATAAGCATGGAAAACCCAAAGCCGGCCCTTGCGACAAAATCCAGCTATGCGCACAAGCTCTGTGTCTGGAAGAAATGCTGGCGGTTCATATCTCTGACGGCGCGCTTTTCTACGGCCGAACCCGTCGACGTCTCGACGTATCTTTCGGCGAAAGCCTACGCCGGGAAACAGAAGATGCTGCGGAACGAGCCCATCGATTGATAAGCTCCGGCGTCACCCCGCCGCCGGTCTATGGGAAGCGGTGCGACAGTTGTTCCCTTATCGGCGAGTGCCTGCCCAAAAAGATGGAAAAGAGATCGTCCGTCAAAGGATATCTAGCCAGGATGGCCAAAACGGATAGCCCATGAAAAAACACCTGAACACGCTTTATGTGACGACACAGGGGGCGTACCTCGCCAAGGAGGGCGAGACGGTTGTCGTGAAGGCCGATGGAGAAATACGGCTGCGCCTCCCCATTCATACCATCTCGGGCATCGTCTGCTTCGGCAACGTGGGCTGCAGCCCGTATTTGATGGGTTTTTGCGCCGAGAACCAGGTGAGTCTGAGCTTTTTGACCGAGCACGGACGATTTATGGCCAGGGTGCAGGGGCCGGTCTCCGGCAATGTCCTTCTCAGAAGGGAGCAGTACCGCCGGGCCGATGACCTCGCGTCATCCGCCGACATCGCGAGGTCCGTCCTTACGGGGAAGATCGCCAACTCCCGGTCCGTGCTGCAGCGGGCGATCCGGGATCATGGAGACAAAATCAATGAAGAGGAGGTGCGCCGGGCTGCCACGCGCCTCACCCGGCAGATCGATCTTCTCGGGCAGGAACGTCCCCTGGACGAACTGCGCGGTGTAGAGGGGGATTCGGCCCACATCTATTTCGGTGTTCTGGACCATTTGATTGTGGCGCAGAAGGAGTCGTTCCGTTTTGATGAGCGAAACAGGCGGCCGCCGCTCGATAATGTAAATTGCCTCCTATCCTTTGTCTACACGCTTGTCATGCACGACGTGAGATCGGCGCTGGAGGCGGTCGGGCTTGATCCCGCCGTTGGTTTTCTTCACCGGGACAGACCCGGCAGGTCCGGACTGGCCCTTGACGTGATGGAGGAGTTCAGGCCCTGTATCGCGGACCGCCTTGTCCTCTCCCTCATCAATCTCAAGCAGGTTCAGCAGAAGGGGTTCAGAAAGACGGATTCAGGGGGAGTGGTGATGAGTGACGACGCCAGGAAAAGCGTGCTTGTCGCATATCAGGAGCGCAAACAGGAAGAGCTTGTCCATCCGTTCCTGGGAGAGAAGGTGATGATCGGGATGCTCTTTCACCTTCAGGCGCTTCTGATGGCACGCTATCTTCGCGGAGATATTGACGGATATCCGCCGTTTATCTGGAAGTGGGGAGGGGGGGTGCGATTTCGATGATGGTCCTGGTGAGCTACGACGTGGCGACAAAAGACCCAGGGGGCTCCCGTCGCCTTAACCGCGTGGCCAAGGCCTGTCTGGACTACGGCCAGCGGGTGCAATATTCCGTCTTCGAGTGCATTATCGATCCGGCGCAGTGGGCTGTGCTGAAGCAGCGCCTGATCGATGAGATCGATCACGAGAAGGACAGTTTGCGCTTTTACTACCTTGGGGCAAACTGGAGGAGACGGGTTGAGCACGTAGGGGCAAAGGCAGGCATCGACCAGGAAGGCCCTTTGATTGCGTGATCCGCGAACCCCAAGCGCACATAGTTTACCGGGGGTCTTCGCGCCTGATGCATCATACTGGAATCATAGGGGTTATTTCGCGCTCTTTGACAACTATATGGGGCAAGAAAGAAGATGACGGACCAGGTGCGCGAACCTGTTGATTTTTGCTGTCTGTTTTTAGTACCTTAGTACTCCATTTCATAAATACGATGACGTATTGTAATGACATTTCCACCTGCATCTGTTATCCTTGGCATATATTCTCCAGCGAGGAGGATTCGATGCCAAGGAAGAGTCCGTTCCC
>JBEKJU010000098.1:0-10929 GCA_050011095.1 Syntrophorhabdales bacterium | reverse complement strand
AAAATGTGAAGGGGCACAAGAGCCCGGTCCTGACCGGCGCCTTCACGAGCGCAAGCAGGCTTGCCCTGGCCCTTGGGAAAAGTAGCGACCTCTCCATGGCTGGTACCGAGTACGATCTAAAGGGCAATCCTGTCAGGACTTATAAGCCAATTCCGGGCATAGACTCGGGAAAACCGTTTATGATTCCCAAAGACATGAGGAATAATGTGTGCCGGACTGTCTGTCAGTGAGGAGCATCTTGCGCTTTATCAATCTGATTATCCTTGCTACGAGATGATCCACGGAATCCTGGTCGGTCGGCAATATTAGGTATAGACTCTGACGATGCTCGATCACTATCGCATGGCAAAGGTGCTACGACGTCCGAGGAAAGGAAGCGGGCCGCGGATCGAAGGGGAAAAGGCTCGATCCGCGCAAGGGGGCCAGACGGGTACGAATCACCATGCCGCCTTGGTGGCATCGGGCATCCTGCTCAGCCGCATCGCCGGTTTGCTGAGGGATCGTGTTTTTGCCCACTATTTCGGAAGCTCTGACGCAGCCGACGCCTTCAGGGCGGCATTCCGCATCCCTAATCTTCTGCAAAACCTCTTTGGCGAAGGGGCGCTTTCAGCCTCTTTCATCCCTGTATACGCGAACCTCCTTGCCCATAAAGCAGAAGATGAGGCTGGCGACGTCGCCTCTGCGGTCTTTTGCCTGCTCGCCCTGGCTATGTCGTGCCTGGTTCTCATCGGCGTATTCGCCACGCCGGTCTTGACCGGTATCATTGCGCCGGGATTTAAGGGGGCCAAGCTCCAACTGACGATCAGTCTGGTGCGCATACTCTTCCCCGGCGCCGGCCTTCTCGTGATCTCGGCCTGGTGCCTCGGCGTCCTCAACAGTCATCGGCGGTTCTTCATCTCCTACTCCGCCCCGGTCGCGTGGAATGTGATGATGATCATCTCGCTGGTCGGATTCGGGGGTCGCCTGGAGCAGTTTTCGCTCACGAAAGTCCTGGCATGGGGGTCCGTAGCCGGCAGCGCCCTACAGATAGGTGTGCAGCTGCCTCAGGTTCTACGTCTGGTTGGTAGACTCCGCCTGGTTGTCGGTATCGGGAAGAAAAACGTCCAAACGGTGGTCCGCAACTTCGCGCCGATGCTCGTCAGCCGTGGTGTGGTGCAGATCAGCGCTTATATCGATACACTCCTGGCAAGTTTCCTGCCGACAGGCGCACTTGCCGCGCTCGTCTATGCTCAAACACTGTACACACTGCCCGTAAGCCTTTTTGGGATGTCCGTGTCTGCGGCGGAATTGCCAGCCTTTTCCAGCGCCCTCGGTGAAGCGCGCGAGGTGAGCGCCTATCTGCGAGAGAGGTTGAACGCAGCCCTGCGCCAGATCGCTTTCTTTGTCGTCCCCTCCGCCATGGCGTTTCTCGCTTTAGGGGACGTCATTGCCGGAGCGATCTACCAGACGGGCAGGTTTGGGCGCCAGGACTCGGAATATGTGTGGACGATCCTGGGTGGGTCCGCTATAGGGCTTTTAGCCACGACATTGGGGAGGCTCTATGCGTCGGCCTATTACGCGCTGAGGGATACCCGAACCCCCCTCCGTTTCGCCGTACTGCGGGTTCTCCTGACCGCTTTACTTGGATACGTGGCGGCCCTCCGTCTGCCTCACTTGCTGGGTCTTAGCCCAAAGTGGGGCGTCGCGGGGCTTACGGCATCAGCCGGGATAGCCGGGTGGCTGGAGCTGGCCCTTCTGCGGAATAGCCTGAAGACCCGCATAGGCAACACCGGCTTATCCCTTTCGTTCACAGTCAAGCTATGGATCGGAGCCGCAGCCGCAGCCGCGGCCGCCTGGGGCCCCAAACTGATGATGCATCTGCGCCATCCGATCACCGTTGCCATCGCCTGCCTGGGGTCGTACGGCCTTGTATACTTCGCCGCGACAGCCGCCCTGGGGGTGCCGGAGACGGGAAGGCTCATGGGAAAGGTCACCGGTTGGGCGAGGAGAGCCTGTGCAGGGGTAATCCGAGCAGGGCACGGCCGGGCCTGACATGCCATGGGTTCAGCCTTACGCGTTCTTGGTCCGCCAGCCGGATAGGAAAGAAAAGGGACAAAAGGGGACGCCTGGAGCGATGAGTAAGGGCGGAACCATGGTCGGGATAAAATGACGCCCATTGAGGAAACTCGGAGGTTTTTTGTTGACAATCGACAGAAATGGTACTTTTATATTAGCATAGTTTGTATGCCAATGTTATGTATTCAATATTATATGAAATGCGTTGAGTGCGATCGATGCACAGGACCGAGCGAGATCTTAAGATTTCCGAGACCGTCCAATCCCTCCGCCGTATTTTCAAGGCAATACAGGACTACTCCCAGGAGGTGTCGAGCAGCTTCGGCATAACAGGCCCCCAACTCTGGGCGCTCAAGACGATCTCAGAATATGAGAGCTTGCCCCTCGGGGAGCTGAGCAGGAAGATGTATCTGCACCCCAGCACCGTTACGGGAGTCGTTGATCGACTGGAGGCGAAAGGCTACGTGTCAAGGGATAGAGACCGAGAGGACAGAAGGGTTGTCAAGGTTCACCTGACCGATGAGGGCAAAGAACTGATCAAGAAAGCGCCCAATCCCGTCCAGGGAAAGATGATATACGGCTTGAGAAACCTGAAGACCGAAGAACTGCACATCATTTATCGGTCAATAAAGAAGCTGGCGGAGATCGTGGAGGCAGAAAACGTGAAGGCCACGTTTTTCTTTGACAAGGAATGAGATGAAGCCAAAACAAGGAGGAAAGAATGATGAAACTGAGACTGGCTGGGCTGAGCGTCCTGGTTGTAACGCTCGCCGCCTTCCTCTCTGCATGCGGAGGGTCCAACAAGGCCATGAAGGGCCAGACTACACCGGCCCAAGCCGCGCAAGTAGGGTCAAAGGCCATGCCGGCCGGCACGACCAAAGGGCCGCGCGTCATGCAGAAGGCGTTGGCGGGGAAATGGTCGGGCCAGGCAATGGTGATGCTCAAAGACGTCCACTTCGATTTCGATAGGTACACTATAAGGCCTCAAGACGCCGAGATGCTGAAAAAGGACTACACCTGGTTCAAGGCGAACCCTGGAGCCCTCGTCAGGATCGAAGGCAATTGCGATGAGCGTGGCACTATCGAATACAACCTCGCCCTCGGTCAGAAGAGGGCGGACTCCACGAAGACTTTCTTGGCGATCCTCGGAGTACCGGTCAATCAGCTCAAGACAGAAAGCTACGGGGAGGAGAAACCCGTCGATCCCGGCCATGACGAAGAGGCCTGGGCAAAGAACAGGAGGGCCCACCTGGAATGGGAAAGGTAACATCTCAGGCCAAGGCGGAGAGATTCAGGTGTCGCCGCTGGCCCGTAAAGGGCGGAGCAGGCCTTCCTCCGGCAGCCGGACGATATAAGAATAGCAGATGCATAACTCCGTAGGCTGACGGGAAGCCCGGGAGGATAATGAACTACCCCGCAGCAGAGCTGCGAGGTATCAAGGGCGTCAAAGATCGAAAAGCAGGAGTTGACCTCTGTGAATCTGATGGTACGTGCGACCCTGCCTCTTTACGTAGTCCCTTATGGCCTTCTCGTTGCCATATTGGCCAACCGTGTTGGCATAGAATCCGCTTGTCCAGAATTTTCCTCCCCAGAGCACCTTTTTCACCTCCGGGTGGCGGAGAAAGATTTCCTTTGCGGTTATGCTTTTTGTAATTTGGATTATGGTGGATGGGGACAGCTTAGGCACGCTCTGTACCAGAAAATGGACATGGTCCTCGTCTGTGCCTATCTCTACGAAATGCATCTCGTACCTCTCCCCTATCCCCAAACATACATCCGTCAGTGTGCGCTCGGCCTCTTGGGTAAACACCTTCCTGCGATACTTGGCCGGGCAGACGAGGTGGTAAAGCAACAGCGTTTTATTGTGTCGCCTAAGGACATGCTCACTCACACGGCTATTCTACCCCGAAGCAGAGCTTCGAGGAATCCTTTTGATTGAAATAATTGTTCGGATTGTCGGGTCACCCGTGTCAGGTGCGTTTGCAATAAGCAGGAGAGTAGATGAAGTTTTTTTTGTTCTTGATAGTCCTTGGAACTGTTGTCTTACCTTCGACGGCTAAGGCGGTATCATGGTTCCCGATAGGGATAGATGACTCCGATTCTATGTGGTCTTATGACGCCGATAGCATTCAGAGGGCTGGTCATGCTGCTTCAATTAATGTCGGAGTCAAGTGGAAAAACGGAAATACCGCTTTTACTAAGCTCGTGGTTTGGTGCAATACGGCAGAGTATACCTTAGTAGATGGCACCGAGTACGATCCAAGTGGCAATCCTGTCAGGACTTATAAGCCAATTCCGGGCATAGACTCGGGAAAACCGTTTATGATTCCCAAAGACATGAGGAATAGACTGTGCCGGGCTGTCTGTCAGTGAGGAGTCCCTTGACCGCTATCGATGCTAGGTGATGTAAAAACGATGTCAGATAAGAACGCAACGGCACGGGCAGAGAGATCTTCCAGCAGGGGCAGTAGTAGGGTTCCGGCCATACCGCGGGACATGGACTATTCGGCATAGTGAGGAACAGGCATAGATAAACAGGCACGGCAAAGCTATTTCGCGTCCCCTATCCCACGGACTCACTGGGCTGGGAGCACGTTCCGCACGGGGGAGGCCGGAAAGGCTTCCCCCGGGCCCAGGGCCGGTGAGTCCGTCTTTCGGGACTGGCTTTCGTCGCTTCTGCGTCCCGTGATTTTTTGAGGATGCGACCTTCTGATGAAAATAACTTCTATTCCCTGGGCCTGCTTTCTTGTCCTTTGCGTCGTAGCCGTTTCTTCCATTGCGTTGAAGGGATGGATGAAAAGCGATACGGGGAAGGTGCTGATGGTTGACCCCGACGGCAAGATGATCGTGATCCAGGAGGGGCGCGCTGGCAGCGAACGCCTCATTCATGTAATAGTGGATTCGGATACGAGGCTGAAAGTGAACGGCGAGGTCATACCGATCGGAAATTTGCCTCAGGAGGTAAAAGTGGGCGACGTTGTGTTTGTACGGTTTCTTACTCCGGGCGATTTCCGTGCCAGGCGAATTACGATAAGATAGCGTCAACGTTGAGCCGTCTGTCTGCCCTCCCGGATATTTTTTCCTGAGAACACCATGACGCGACATGAAAACGGTCGCCCACCGGTGAAGAAACACGAGGAGATACTGTAGAATTGCACATGACCCTCTGGCGAACCAAATTACGTTATCCCAAAAGGATCAAGCGCATCTGGCGCGGAACATTGATCGGCATCCTGATAGGCATTGTATCAGGGCTCGGCGCCATACTCTTCGATTTTCTGCTGCGGACCGGAACCCGTTTCTTCATGCGGGACCTGATCGGGTTCGTCCTTCCGCCATCGGCGACCTGGCGCCTTTTCCTCGGCGTTCCCCTCAGCCGGTGGGTGATGATAGGGGTCCCCGCTCTCGGAGGACTTATTTCGGGATTGATCGTGTTCACTTTTGCCCCTGAAGCGGAGGGGCACGGAACGGATGCCATGATCGACAGCTTTCACAGGAAAAAAGGCATTATCCGGAGGCGTGTGCCAATAGTGAAGACTATCGCGTCCGCGATCACCATAGGCTCGGGAGGCTCGGCGGGGAAGGAAGGTCCTATCGCCCAGATAGGCGCGGGCTTTGGCTCGTTTTTGGCCTCCGTATTGAAGATGAGCGAGAAGGAGCGGCGGATTATGCTCCTTGCGGGCGCGGCCGGCGGACTGGGCGCGATCTTCAAAGCGCCCTTGGGCTCGGCCCTCTTCGTGACAGAAGTTCTCTACAGCAGAGAAGCCTTTGAATTCGAGGCCATTATCCCCTGCATCCTCTCCTCGATCGTGGGCTTCATGATCTTTACTTATTATGAAGGCAATGACACGATCTTCCACATTCCCCGCCTCGCTCTGGCTACCCCCGCCCAGTTGCCTTTCTACGGGGCGTTGGGCGTGCTCTGTACGGTCGTCGGCCTCCTGTACATCCGGGTTTTCTATGGGATGCGCGATCGGTTTTTCAAGCGGATCAATCTCCCCAGCCACGTGAAGCCGGCAATCGGCGGCCTGCTGTTGGGACTCCTCGCGATTTTCCTTCCCCAGGTGCTCGGAGGGGGTTATCCGTTGATCCAGTCGGCCATTGACGGGCAGCTCGCCGTTCCATTGATGGCGGCGCTTGTTTTCGCGAAGATCTTCGCCACGTCGTTTACCATCAGCTCGGGCGGGAGCGGCGGCGTCTTTGCCCCTTCTCTCTTCATCGGCGCCATGCTCGGCGGCGCGTTCGGCGGAATCTGCCACACGTTTTTTCCCCATATCGTGACCGAGCCCTCCGCCTTCGTCCTCGTCGGCATCGGAGGGTTCTTCGCCGGCGTTGCCAAGGTCCCCATAGCCGCGCTTATCATGGTCGCCGAAATGACCGGCGGCTACAGTCTCATCGTTCCCATGATGATCGTCTCGTCTCTCTCCTATCTCCTCCTCGGAAGGGTCTCGCTTTACGAGAAGCAGGTCCCGACAAGAGTCGATTCCCCAGCCCACATAGGCGACTTTGCGGTCGATGTCATGGAACACCTGAGAGTAAGAGATGCCGTGTCGCAAGGCCGGGAGGCCCAGACAATCCCCGAAAACACGCCTTTCGAGCAGATCCTTCAACTCATGCTCGGTTCCAGCCAGCAGGATTTCCCGGTTGTCGACAAAGAGGAGAACCTGACGGGGATCATGTCTATGACGGACCTTCGCCAAGCCATGGCGGATAAGGAGCTTCACCACCTTCTCCTGGCCAAAGATATCGCCATGGGAGGGGTGATGACCGTCACGATGGACGACACCCTCAACGAGGCGTTGCGTCTCATGGCCGTGCTCGACGTAAGGGAGTTGCCGGTCGTGAATGGAGATAATCAGAAAAGAGTCATCTCCATTGTGAGCCGAAAAGACATCACCCGGGCGTACCATCAGGAAATGGAGCGTGCAAGAAAGCCATCGTCCGATGGATCGTAAGATAAAATGATTGCAAAGGCGCTGTCGCTTGTCTCAACCGGCGCCTCCGATCCCCCTTTCGTCATGCGGGTTGCAGATGGACAGTGCTTGTCGGAAAGGGTATCACGATTCCTTCGTCGCGATATTTCCGTGTCAGTCTCTTGATGAACTCGTGCCTGATCTCATACTGGTCGACGAACTCGCTCACCTTCATGATGATGATGAACTTTACGCCCCAGTCTCCCAGGGTATGATACCGGACGAAAGGCTCGAACTCGTCGAGGCCGCACCGCGTCTCTCTCAAAACTTCCCGCGCCACCTCCAGGGTAACCTCTTCGACCTTTTCGAGGTCGCTCTCGTAGGAGACGGCAACCTGCGTGAGGACGGTATGCTGTTTGTCCGGGAGGGAGTAGTTCGTCACTATGGCCGACGCAAGTCTCGAGTTCGGAACGATGACGACATTGTCGAGGAGCACCTTGATCATCGTGTCCCGCCACGTCATGTCCACGACATAGCCCTCGTGGCCCGTGTCGAGCTTAACATAGTCTCCCGGCCTTATCTTCCTCGAAACGATAATATGGAGTCCCGCGAACAGGCTCGCCACTGTATTCTGAAGGCCCAGCGCAACCGCCAGTCCTCCTGCGCCTATGGCGGTGAGCGCGGGGGTGAGCGAAAATCCCAAGGTGTGGAAGATGACCATACCACCCGCAAGGTACACGATGATCCTGACCACGTTGCTAAAAATCGATACCGAGGCGAGGGTAGCCTCTGAGGCAGCAGCCCACAAGCTTATCAATCCCGCGCCGAACCTTGCCAGGATTATGGTCCCCGCGAGCATCATGCAGATGTGGAGCGTTCTTTTCAGGAAGGCAAGGGCAACCGGGACGATGGGCATGGTGTGAACGGCGGCGTAGATGCCGAGAATAGTCAACGAGAGCGCCGTCATCCCCTGGAGCGCTTCGCCGATCGCTCTCGTGCGCCTCCGTTTATGGAGCCGGGGAATAACAAGGATCTCGGCGAGTATGCCGAGGAGCACTGCCCCCACGATGAAAGCGAGGGGCAGTGCCAGGTGTGAAATGCTTAAGAACTCCACGGTCAGATATTTCTTGATGGGTAGTAGCGTCTGTAGCATGGTGCAACCTCTTTCAGCGAAAGGCGTACGATTCAAGGCTCTTCACGAGCGCTTCCCGGCACGATAGTTGATCCGTAGGCGCCTCGCGTCAATATGGCCGAGTACGGAAAGGGCGATCAAGAGAAATGGGGGAACCCTCATTGTCCCTCCTTGGATTCGGTGGCGAAATGATCCCGCCTGTTCTTCGCCCAAGCTTGTGAGTGTGACCGGTGTCGATCGGCGCCTCCCCTTTTAAGGCATAAATTTTGGCTGTGTCTCGTCAGCCCCCGTGAACTTAAGCTCCCTCTTGTTCTCGCCGTTATTCAGCATCACCTGGATGGAAGCCTTCGTTCCCTTCTGCGAGGAATAGAGGATATACCTGCCACCGGGCGAGAACTGGGGTGAATCGTTGAGTCCTTCGTGGGTGAGCACCTGCGTGTCCGACCCGTCGGGCCTCATCACGCATATCTGGAGGCCCCCTTCCGTCTTCGACACGAAGGCGATGAGGTCCCCCTTAGGCGAGAAGGCCGGCGACGTGTTGTAGCTGCCGGAGTAGGATAGGCGCTTTATGTCACCTGTGGTCAAGTCGTCCATATAGATATTCGCCCCTCCGTGCATGTCGGAGACAAAGACCATCTTCGTGCCGTCGGGGCTGAACGTTGGGGAGGCCAGGATACCGCCCTTTGTCAAAAGGACCTTCCGCTCCTTCGTCTCCACGTTGGCGGCGTAGATGGTCGAACTCTTTCCCAGGATGTAGGCGTAGGCTATCCTCTTCGCATCCATCCAGCTTGACCCGACCTTCGTCCCCTGCCGCCTGTCCGAATAGACCTCCTCGTTTGTGGCAAGATCGACCACGTAGAGATCGGGCTTGCCCTCCTTGTACGACGTGTAAGCCAGATACTTGCCATCGGGCGAGACCGACGGCGAGACCATGATCTGGTTCTGGTTCGTAAGCTTCCTTATTCCATAGCCGTCGAGGTCGGCCACGTAGACGTCCCTGCGCCTCCCTCCCGCGACGAAGAGGATCCTGGAGCTTATGATGCCTTTCTCCCCGGTCACCGTCCATATGATCTCGTCGGCAAGCCTGTGGACCACCCTCCTCCACTCGGACGGCGCTGCCCGGTATCTCTTCGCGAATGCCAGGGTGCCGTCGCTTGTGTCGTAAAGATAGGCCTCAAGGGTAAAGCCGCTCTCCCCCTCCCGCACGAGGGCCTTGCATAGATAATCGACGCCCAGAGACCGCCACTGGTCGAACTTTATGCTATCCCTGTCTACCCCCTCGCTCACCAACTCTTTATCCATGAGGGACCGGGGCGCGACGTCGAAGAAACCCGACAGGTCGAGGTCCTGGGCGAGAAGATCGCTTATTTCCGGTCTCGGTTTTTCCTCGCTCGCAAAGGGCGGCACGGCGATGGTGAACTTCTTGTAAGGCTGGCCGTAGACATCGAAATAGACCATTGCCTCGGCTTTGGCGGCAAAGAAGGCGAGGACAACCAAGAGGATGAGTGATGCGAGCCTACTCACACTGTCTCCATTGATCGGTTGGGTTCATCCATTTCGACCTTCCCGGCATGTCCTTGCACAAAAACCTGAAGCCCTCTTCTTGAGTGGGGTTCTGTCTGAGGCTGTCCCCTGTGGGAGAAGAGCGGTCCACAACCACAAGGAGCCCTCGACGTCACGGAGCCGCAATTTGCCGCCTCTGACACAACGTACTTCTTCACGATCGCCTTTGCATAAGTGTGTCAGACACATGGCTGTCTTTCCCGTTAGTTGCGCTGTTCGGCCATGTATCTGCTTATTCTTATCCCAAATGGTCGGTTGAGGATCCTCAAGGCGGCGTAACACGGCATACATTGCATCCCATGGTTCGCCATCAGTTCCATGCAGTCGTCGCTTCGCTTCCTGCACCGGAGCATCCGGCACGTTTCCCTCACGTCGTCCTCATCGAAGGTCAGAGAGATCATTCCCTCCCGTATGATCGGTATCTTCATAGCACCTCCTGCCATCGGAAAGCGGCTTTGCCGTTCCCGGCTCTATGGTCGGCCGTGATGCCCCGCGCAACCGGCAGGTAGACCTTGAAGTCGATCCCGGCCTCACGTAAGCACTGCCTGAAGCAGCCGTGATGCCCTTCAACTATATCCCTGACATCGGAAAGGGCGCGAAGCACACCGTCGCGCCCGGAGTCCGAGAGACTCGATATCTGCTCGCCGCCTCTGCCTACCGCGCAAAACGAGAGGAAGGCGCACCCCTTACCCGTCCTTTTCGGGGCCAGTCCAATGTCGAGAGGTAAAAGCGCGGTGAGGATCATCATGCTGCCGCCGGGCGCAAGACGGCTGCAGCACTCGACAAGGATGGCAAAGATCGCGGCTATCTGTGCCGGGTCTCCCGTGACGGGCAGCTCGTCATCGCCGAGGAAGACCTGAAGCGTGATCTTTTCCTTCAGCGTCCGCGAGAACAAGGGTGAGAGGCCCTTGATACAGTTGTTTACATCCAGCATGTGCCGTTGTGTGCCCCTGCCTATCGCGGCCGGCATCCCGTGCCCAAAGGAAGTGATGTCGCATCTCGTTGTCGGGTCTGCATGGTTCGTGTGGATTGTCTGTCCATGGTTTTCCATAGATTGCTCCTCATTCCTTATTTGCAGGCATGAATCTGCCCGCTTTCGGCCTTCCTAGGAAAGCCCGAAGCCTCGCTCCCCGACGAACCGTAAAGAACCGGACGTCGGGCAGCAGGATCTGATGGGGGAATCAGGAAAGAACAGGGGGACCCCGGTAGCAGTGGCTTGAGACGACGGGGGACTCGCCGGGACAGACCGTGGCGTGGGGGATGAGG
>JBEKJU010000097.1:0-11295 GCA_050011095.1 Syntrophorhabdales bacterium | reverse complement strand
TTTGTACTTTTTCACCCCCCATCCTCCCTGCGGCGGAATTGAATGTCACAGGGACATTTTATTTCGGATTATACGACATTACAAGGATGACGTGACACTAGGGTACCGTCTCACAAACGACTTGAGTTATCTTTTTTCGGTTTGCGAGAACGCGATGCCGTGCAGCCCGGCTGTATCTTTTCCAGGGTTTGTTTACATCGGGCGATTTTCCCTGTGATTGATTCTACCGTTGCCGTCCAGACCAAGGGTTTGGGATTCGCGTTCCAGGCCTCCAGATATTCTTCTATGGCAGCGTTGAGATCGGCGACGCGGACATTGACCCCGCGTCGTATGCGTTTTTCCGTCAGTTCCGCAAACCGGCGCTCTATCAGATTCAACCAGCTCGAACCGGTGGAAATGAAGTGAGGCACGAAACAAGGATACCTGCTCAACCATTTCCGGACGGTGGCGTGCTTATGGGTTCCATTGCCCAGTGTTGCTCTTAAGGGGTTTAAAGGATGTTTGCGCAGCTTGCTCCGGCGGAGCGATAATGCCCCGATAAAAAGGGCGAGGCCGTTGTATGGCCCCGCCCGCGATGTTACATACTCATACTCAATGGGTTTACTGTATGGGCGAAGTCGAGTAACTGGTACCGCATGCATCTTCGTCGGTGTTGTCCTGGGCGGGACTGGAGTAATTGGCGTATGCTGTAAAGAGGGCTTCTGTTACAGTACCCATTATAGTACCGCTCTTCCCCGGAAAAGTTATGCTGTAGGTGCAGGTTGGACCCGGACATGTGCCGGTAGAACTTTGAATAGTGGCTGCCGGTATGACGATGGTGAAGTTGTTGGGCTGGCCCGCCAAGGCAACCCCTGAATCCCAGGTCCCTTTGATGTTAGTTCCACCAAGGTCGTAACTGAACGTAGGGTGTACGTTACTATCCCAGACCGGCACAAACACCGAGCCGTGCACGGTTACGCCGCCCAGAATCTGCGCAAGGGTGAGACCGGCGGGCGAGGTCAACGTGAATGACGGATAGTCTGCCGGAACCGCTACCCCCGAGGCGTTAAAACCATACTCTGCCACGACCGTCGAGGTGTACGTGTGCGTATTGTTGCTGTTGTCCGTAAGCGTGAAGGTGTACACGCTTCCCAGGGGCGGCCAGGAACCTGAGAGGTCAAGCTCGAATTGCCTATTATCGCCAACGCCATTGCCACTGCAAGGGGTGTTGGCGAGCAGCAGGCCTGAAGTATCGCAGATCACGGGAACCGTCACATTCCCGGTTAAGCCCGGGCCTGAGACGGCCACCGACTTTACATTATTCGTCTGCGGGTCGTCAACAATGAAGCTGAATCCTTTTGAGTAGCTCCCGCCCGCATCTGACGCACCCGGTTCCACAGCCGCGCCCGCTATCTGGTTATTGCCGGATATGAGCCACGCGCCGTTTATCAGCCTGAAGACCCACGTGGCTCCTGAACCAGTACTGGTCAGGCCGTTTATGGTTTCAGAGACAGAGAATGCGATGTTGGCAACATTGTTCGTGGTGTCCAGGGAGTTGATTTGAAGTCCCGCCAAGGACAGACTGACACCTCCCGCTGCCGGGCTGTCGCTACCGGTGTTCTGATTTTCAAATTGGCTCGCGCTCATGCCGTCTTGCAGCAGATTAGGATCGTAGTAGGGTGCTATGTCGCTTGCCTGAAGCGATGCGCCCTTCTGGTTTATCGTATTTATGAAATTGGTCAGTGTTGTGGTTATGCCGGCAACCGCTGTCGCCCCGGCCGTCGTAGTCGGTACGACGGTGCTGATGACAAGCGGGCTGCTGGTCCCGATGCCCGCCACTGTCTCCGTGGTGCTTACGCCTACCGTGTTTGATGCCGGCGTTATTGTGGAGCTTGTGGTCGCACCGCCGCCGTTCACCCCGACAGAAATAGTGCCGTTGGCATTGACGGTGGCCGAGATCTGGCCCAGCACCGCGTCGACCCCGGCGCCATTGGCCGTAAACGGCGTGGATATGGGGTTGATGACCGTACTGACGCCCGCGTTCTGAAGCCAGGCCTGAAAACCTATGCCCTGCGCTACAACGCCACTTATCACACCTACCTGCGTCGGCGTGGGCGGGGGATTCGATGCCGGGTTCGTGAAGGCGGTGCCCACGCTCGCGCCCTGCATGGTGTACCACGAACGGATGATCATATCCGTAATCGGCGTTACGTTGATGGTCGTAGTCGTGTTGGAGTCGGCGCTCACGCTGTAGAGAGTGCTGCTTCCTACGACCTTGAGCATGAACGGCGGCGTAAGCCCGGCCGAGCTGATGCTGAAGGAGCCGTCGGCGCCCGTGGTCCCGCCCGCTGTCTTCCCGGTGCTGTCGACAAGCGTCACCGGGGCGTGCGCGATGGCCGTGCCGAAGGCTGCCGTCCCGCTCACGCTGCCTGAGGCCGGGAGCGTCCACGTCCCCGCCTGGCTGACGTCGATCCAGTAGCCCGCGCCGGGGCAAAGCTGGGTGAGGCCGCTCCCGGACGAGTTTGCCGGGTCGTAGAACTGCCAGCCCTGGGAGGGGTAGCCCCAGACGACCTGAAGTCCCGTCAAGCCGGAGAGGGCCGCCGAGGGTGCGGCGCACGACGTCCCGTTGTACCCTACGAGGTTCCATCCGGAACCGATGGAAAGAGACAAGGGCGGCGCGGACCCCGAGAGGTCGAGCGTTTTCGCGGAGGTCATCTTTATCCAGTAGCCCATTCCCGCCTGCATGCTGGTAAGGGTGCTCCCGGCCTTGTCGTTGGGATCATAGACCTTCCATGTCTGGTTGGGATAGGCCCAGACCACTTCATAGACGCCCTTGATGCCCGAGAGCACGGAGGCGATGGCGGTATTGGCCGGCTGCGCGGGCAGGGAGACAAGGTTCCAGCCTTGGACAAGAGGTATTTTGTTGGTCGACTGGGCGCCGACAACGGTGCACGAAAGGAAGAGTACGATTGCCGCTACGGAAAGTGTGAAGGGAAAACTTTTCATGTCAACCTCCTACAAATGCAGATTTGCGAAGCTCCCCGTTCACAGGGCGGGAAGAGAATGGCCGAGGCAATATAGCAACACGTTTGTGAAAGGACTCAGGTTTGGTTATGCTACGGCAGTGATTGCTTTTGACAAAAACTGCAAGAAGGACCGGCTGAAGCAAAAGGTCTGAAGCTCGCGCTGCTCCATGGGTCTCATGCCGCGGGAAAGGCGCCGGCTTGCCAAAGGGTGATGCGAGACGACTGTGAACAGCCGGCAGGCGGGCAGAAAAGGCCGCCCGCCGGCTGTATTTGAGGCTCATTTCTCTGGGACCGGAGACGCGGCCCGAGGATCGGCCGTTGCGCGGCCCGGGACCCCCGGGGTGGTTGCCGCAACGGCGGGAAACGAGTGCGAGCCGTCGTTCGGCCGGCCGTTGATCCCGAAGCCGACGGCGTCTCCGGGGCTCAATACCATGATCTCGCCGCTCCCGGCCGGGCATGACCCACGGTCGGGATACGTCACGTTGAGCCTGGTCGCGCCGTGATAGACCTCGACGCACGCCTTTTGACCGGCCTTCGCCCCGCCCGGCTGGTCGTGGGCGCCATAAGTGGGGATATTGTACTGGAACCGGGACGGAGTCACCTTACCGAAGGCGCTGCCTTGCGCGTCGACCGGCTGAAACTCGGTCCCGTCAATGCTTTTAACCTTGATGGAATACGCCGGATCGACCCCGGTCAACTGCGCGCCGTCCACTACCGCCTTCGCCTTCAGGACATAGGGCAACGGTACGAACAAAGGACCGGCGGCAAGACAGGGGCCCGAGACCAGCGGCAGCGCGAGCAGACTCCCAAGCAATAAAAAACTGCGCCCGTTCATGAAAACTCCTTTTGTCCTAATGTATGGTCAGGGTTGCCGCGTTCTTCATGTAGATCCAATAACCGTTCCAGGTCGTGAGCGTCTTCAGGGCGCTTCCGGCGACATCGTTCGGATCGTAATAAAGCCATTCCCCGTTGATGTAGGCCCATACCACCGACACGTTCGACAGGATGGCGCTCAGGACCGTAGTCAGGGCCGTGTTGGTCGGATTCTTGGGCAGACCGATCAGGTTCCAGCCGGAAGCTAGACTCACGCTCGCTACCCCGGTCCCTGCAAGGGCAATGGCATAAGAGGCGTGGGCCGGGTCGTTGGAGGTTATCGTAAGCGTGCCCGTCTGCAGGCCGCCTACGCCGCAGGGCGCGAAGGCGAGGGTCATGGCCTGCGTCTCGTTGTAGTCAAGCGATATCGGGAAAGTGGTTGGAGAAACGAGGGAGAAGCCGCAGCCGCTCATGGCCAAAGCGGTGACGCTCAGATTTGAGGTGCTCATGGCCGAGTTCCTGATCACGCACGTCGTGTCGTTCACGCTTTGGCCGAGCGGCACGCTGCCGAAGGATTCGGCCGTCGTGCTGTTTCTCTCATGTCCGCTGCACTGGACGTCAACCGTGGGCCCGGAGGGGGTTACGGCCGTGAGAGCCTTCGTAAAGGTGTGAGAGCTGTCATTCGGCTCCCCGTCGATCCCGCCGAAGCCGGTGCTGTCGCCTTGAGTCAACCCCGTGATCTCGCCTTGGCCGTCCGGGCATGCGCCCTGGGCGGGATAACTCAGGTAGAGCTGCGTTCCTTTGTACGAGACCGCGATGCACGCAGCCGGCGGCGTGGTAGCGGCGGACATGGGGATTTGGTACTCGAAGCGTCCCGCGGTCACGCCGCCGTAGGTCGGACTGGCCGTTACAGAAATTGCAACGGTAAAGTTTGCTCCGCTACCAAGAGGAGTTATTACTAAATTACCCGCTGAGGTAGCTTGTGGTTCCCAATTGACTGTTCCGGTTGCAGTGATGTTCTCTGTCTGCCCACCAAAAGCGACAGTATAACCGCTGCCAATAGTTCCACTAGTGGCCGTTTGTATTAGATAAGTTGTGCCACTCACTGCCGCGGTTGAGTAAGATAAAGCAGTAGTATTGGATGCAGTATTTGTCCAGTTAGCCCCAGCGCCGGACCACCCTGTTGATGTCCAACTTCCACCACTAAAATATGTGGAACCGGTGTCGACAAGCGGGTTTCCGCTCGTATCCGTCACCGCGATCGTATAGGACGACGCATTGGAGGCGGTCACCGCGGCGCCGTTTACGGTCAGTTTTGCGTTCAGCACGTAAGGCTGTCCGGGGAAGGGGGGCTCCGTTTGGGCAAGGCAGGGACCTGTCGCGGCGAGGGCGAGCAGCCCGGCAAGGCACAAAAGACTGCATATTTTCATAAAACGTCTTCCTTTCATAAGATCTCCTTCTGTATTATCCAAGTTAATTGATAGTCAGCACTGCCGGGGCGCTCATTTCGATCCAGTAGCCGTTCCCGATCGTCATCGTGGTGAGCGTGTTGTTCGAACCGCCCGGAGCGTAAGAACTCCATTGCCCGCCGTTCGCCGGGTTATAGCCATACACCATCAACACGCTCGACGAGATGCCGCTCAGGAGCGTGTCCGGGTCCGTGCTGCTCGGCAAGGCCGGGAGGCTGATCAGGTTCCAGCCTTGAACCAGGTTGATGCTCCCTGACCCATTCCCGGTAAGGGGTATGACATAAGAACCTGGCGACGCGTTAGAGCTTACCGTAAGAGTGCCGGTCTGGACGCCCACGCCGCACGGCGCGAAGGCGATCGTGATAGGTGTATACACGCCGGTCACGAATGACTTAGGGGTCGCAGGGGGAGAAACGAGGGAGAAGCCGCAGCCGCTCACTGCCAAAGCGGTGACGCTCAGGGTCTTTACGCCCGTATTCCCTACCTGGCACGTCGTGTCGTTCACGGTCTGGCCGAGCTGCGTGCTGCCGACGGATTCGGGCGTAGTTCTGTTCCTCTCGTTGTCGCCGCACAGGACGTCGACTGTAGGGGCCGTGGCGTTTGAGGACGTGACCGTGAGGGGATTGGCAAAGGTGTGGGCGCTGTCGTTAGGCTCCCCCGCGATCCCGCCGAAGCCGACGCTTTGGCCCGGATACTGCACCATGATCTGGCCGCTTCCGGCCGGGCATGAGCCCTGCGCTGGATACGTCATAGCGAGCGGCGTTCCGTTGTAAGATACCGCGATGCACGCAATCTGGCCCTCCGTCGCGCCGCCCGTCTGGCTCGCATCGTACGTGGGGATATTGTACTGGAACCGTCCCGCGGTCACGCCGCCATAGGTCGAGCCCAGCGTGTCGCCCGGCGTAAACTGGGTCCCGCTCGCATTCGTCACCGTGATCGTATAGTTCTGGTCGGCGGCGGTCAACAGAACGCCGTTTACGCGGAGCGTCGCCTTCAACGTATAGGGGAGCGAGGGCCCATCGGGACTGGGAGGACTGGGGGGACTGGCGGCATGGGAAAGACCCGCCGCTACGGTCAGTGCGAGCAGACTGACAAGGCACAAAAGACTGCGCATTTTCATAAAGCCTCCTGTTTTCATAAAAACCTCCTTTGCGTGGTTATCTGATGAGCAGTATTGCCGTTCTCTTCATCTGGATCGAATAGCCTTTCCCTATGGTCGTCCCGTGCCGTTTTGTTCATGATTCCTCCTGCTGTCCCTTCATCGCCCCTTTTGTCCCACGGCCTTAGTTCGTCGGCACTGTCCACGTCTTTGCCTGATCGACCTTGACCCAGTAGGCGTTGTTCGGGCAGAGCTGGGTGAGGGTGCTGCCCGCCGGGTCGTTCGGATCGTACACCTTCCATGACTGGTTCGAATAGCCCCAGGAGACCTGGAGGGTGCCGGCGATGGAGGAAAGGGCGGATGAAGCGGCGACGCACGACGAGCCGCCGTATCCTACGAGGTTCCATCCCGGATTCAGCTTGACAGTCGCCGGCGCGCTCCCGCCCTTAAGGCTCAGGGCGGCCGGGGCGAACATGTAGACCCAATACCCTTGCCCCGCTTCAAAGCTGGTAAGGCTGTTGTTTGATGAGCCGGCCAAATAGCCCTGGTACTCCTGGCTGGCGGCATCGTAGCCCCAGAGGCCCGGGCAGGTGCTGCCCAGGGGCGCGAGCACGTCCGCAATAGTCAGCTTCGCGGGAATGGCAGGCAGCGAGACGAGGTTCCATCCGGGTGTCATGGAGATGGTGCCTTTGAAAAAGCTCAGTCCCCCGGTCGGGGCTATCCCGCCCAAGGTCGGGTCGGTCTGCGCGAAGTTGCCGTTGGCGTCGGTGATGAGACTCCTTATGTTGAGGGGGCTCGATGAGTTGAAAAGTTTCGAGCCGTCGAAGGCTTGGCCTGCCGCCTGCCCGCTGGTGATGCTGCTGAAGACCCTCGGTCCCGCAAGCGATGCCTGGATATCGGCAAGGAGCGCCTGAAGGTTTGTGATGCTGGATGTGGTGGCGTCCGCGACCCCATTTGTGATGGGCACGTCGAGGACGAAGAGATGGCCGCCCGCCACGGCGCGGTTCTGGATCGTCTGCACCGCGGTGTTGAAGGTAGTAATGGAGCTGTCGATGGCCGTCTTTGCATCGGCCAGCAATGTCGGGTCCGCGGGGGTCATGAGGGCGGAATTCTGCTGCACGGCGTGCCGGAAGGTTGTGCGTGAGTCCGCCTTGGTGTTGACAAGAGGAATCGGGTTGACGTTGAGGTTATAGGCAAGGAGGAAATCGAGCATTCCTTCGGTCGCCTGAAGGCCCGCCTCGATGACCAGCACGTCGCCGTAATCTACCGTAAGGTTGGCGCCGGTTCTGTTGAGCGCCGATGGTTCGAGGGTGGACGAAAAGCTGTCGGTCACCTTGTTGAGGCTTGTGAGGGCGGTCTGAATCTTGGGCAGGAGGGCGTTCTTCAGGAACGTGCAGGCCGCGCCCGTTGTGGGGGTGGTAGAGGCGAGACCGGCCGGCCCGGTCGGTGACTCTGTGTCATAGAGCCCGAAGGTGGTGAAGGAAAGGCCGGACAACTGAAGGGCCTGCTTCACGCTCGTGAGGGTCCCCGTGGCTGCGGCGCTCGGGTTCTGGTAGACCCATGCCACCTGGGTGACGGCATAGTAGAACTGCGCCTCCTGGTCCGTCGGGCCCGCTGTGACGGCTTGTTGGAACGCTGTCACGGCATTCTTAAAATCAGCGTTATCATGGTCATAGAGGTAGCCCTTCCCGGCCGCCACATAAGATGAGGACGAAGTGCTCTGAGACGTAATCCCTGCCGAGGAGGCGATCATCCGCCCAAGTGTTGTCCATCGTGAGGCCGACTGTGGGCCCTGAGACGTAATTCCGGCCGAGGCGATCATCCAGACGCCAAGGCCGCACACAACCACCAAAAACAAAGCGCTTCCCTTCTTCATCATCTGCTTCCTCCGTGCGTTCATTGTTTCAGGATGTATGTTTTTGCCTTTTTTCCGTAAACGGTCACTGTATGCTCCGAACAATATATGCTGGCGTACCCCTTATTCGTGATGTCCGTGCCGTTTATGCGAAGATGTTTTATCCCCTTGAGATCAAGAGGCTTATCGAGGACAAGATCCCACTCGGCCCTTTCCGCGTCAAATTCCACCTTGTTCCTCCCGTCTTTGTAAAGACCGGAGATATCGTCGAAGAAATTCGTCTTTATTATCATGGACCTTACGGCAAAGAACTTTTGTCCCCTGCGCACGAGCTGCTTCCCGGTAAACGTAAGGTAGCCGCCGGGAAAGTCGTGGGAAAACCGGAAGTCCCTTATGAGCGATTCCGCGTCCAGGGGAAGGGGGCGCGGGGCACTCCATTTCCCGGGGGGCGTGTGCGTGATAGCCATGTAGACGGAGCCCGCCAGGAGGAGCAAGAGAAGCGCGAAAAAGCCGCAGACCGTCGCACTCCTGCCCGTGATGTCCTTTGCCCGGACCATCGGACCCCCTTACCTCTCAGCCTTTAGTTCGACGGCATTGTCCATGTCGCCGCCTGGTTGACCTCGATCCAGTAGCCCGCGCCGGGGCAAAGCTCGGGAAGGGCGCCGGAGGAGTTGTTCGGATCGTAGAACTCCCAGGCTTGGGAGGGATAGCCCCAGGCGACCTGAAGTCCCGTCAGGCCGGAGAGGGCCGTCGAGGCCGTCGCTCCGGGGACCGGCAGACCGTTCGCATCAACAATAGTGCCGGAAATGGAGATCGTGGCGGCAATTGCGGGCCGCGCGCATACCGCTATGATCGAAATCGTCAATAAGATCGCCAGAAGCCGGAGTGCATCGCGTCCCTTTCTTGTCATTGTCCCTTACCTCCATCTATTTCTGACCTTTATAATCCCCAAAAAATGTCCGGCGGGGCAATCCGCTGCCTCCCTTTCGTCATTATTTCGAGCGGAGGCGGCCCGGTCTAGAACACTGGTATCTGCGGCGGCGCCGTCGGACTGTTGCCCCCGGATGCGCCGGACGAGCCTGAGCTGTTGCCGCTTGAGCCGCCCGATGTGGAGGCTGACCCCGTGCCTGCCGCTGCTGCGCCGCTCCCGGCCGAACCTGAACCGCCTTGCGATGCAGCGCCCCCGTTGAGCAAAGCGGAGGGTATCGCCGGGGGCAGGTCGTGGCCGGCGATCTGGGGCGGCGGCGGCGGGGTGAGCCCGCTCGATGTTGCACCGGTTCTGGACGGCGAGGCGGTGTTCTGATTGGTCACGCCGCTCGCCCCGCCGCTTTGACCCGCCGCCGATGTCCCGTCCGCCTGTGCGGCAGCCGGGAACGAAGAAAGTGATGCTTCGCCGGACCCCCTTTGGCCCGTCGCCATTGATGGGGAGAAACGGCGTGCCGATTCATGAAAATCCTGACCCGCAGAGGACGCAACCGCTGTTTGGCCGGTTGCCGGGACCGGACTGCCGGTGTCACCGGACGGCGGAGCGGACACGGCCGAAGGCGGGGGATACGAGAGCGCCACCCTTGCCGACTTGCCAAAAACGATGAGGCTTCCCCTGCCTGATCCGTCCGTCTTTATCAACACGTAGTTGTAGCCGCGCAACAACCTTTTGAGGACGTCTTCGAGCGGACTTTCCGTAAGGTCCAGGTAGACCCCCTCGCTTCCCAGGGAAGAGCCCTTAAGATCGAGACCGCATTTACGGGTCAATTCCCGCACCAACTCGTTGAGGGGGCTGTTTTCAGCCTTAAGGGTGACGATACCTGCGTCCGTCCCCGAGAGCGAGGCCCGTTCCAACGCGCAGGCGGGAGAAGAGAACGCGGTGAGCGCTAAGAAAGTTATCGTGACTACCTGGATTATCTCGGTTCGCATCGCCCGTTCAATGAAATAGTGAGCCGAAAATATGCTACTTCACTCGAGGGATTTGCGGGAACGGCGCACGGATTACCCATACCCCCTTGACGGAAAAAAAGCAAGCTACCGCCACCCCTTGCAATATCGGTCCTTATAGTACAGTCTCTATCGCTCATCTTTTTATGCGCGAGCATGGTGAACCTCCAAGACCTATTTGAGAAACAACATCGGTAGATTCGGTTCATCATTCACGAACCGTCTATCCGTAAGCATCCCTGCCATCCCTCCCTGCCGTCGCCCAGGTCTGCCTCCCGATGTAGCAGACCTCTTTCACAGGGCCGTATGCGCCCATGGTCCTTGAAAGCTTCCTGAAACAGAACCGGCCGTTCTCCGGAGAGATCGCCCGGTATCAGGTGTTGAAGCAGGTGTTGCTTATGTGCGCGGCGCGAGAAATGGGAGGGGGGCGGTTGAAATGGTATGCGCGGTCTCGACATAGTAATAACCCGCCATAGAGCAACGTGTTTCGCTGGTAGCACGGCCGTCTCTTCCGCTGAGGACCAATGATGTGAGACTTGAGACCCGTTTGCTTTCCTCCCCGCCCTCGCGAGCGGTTTGACTTTATCAGACGCGTGCGAAGTATAATAACGCCATAGCGCGTACGTCAAGATAATTTGTAAGTGTTCACCACCCCTCCAGTTCTAACGGCTTTCCGGTCGGTTGAGAAATGGACACGCTGCTCCCTGGGACGACCGGGAAGCAGCCGCCCGGCGCTGTCGCAGCCTCCACCGGACCCCTCCCGTCGAATCGGTGTTCTACCTGGCGGCCCGGCTGTCTGGCTGGAGATGATCGCGGAAGCAGTTCTGAGACCCGTTTGCTTTCCGTCCCACCCTCACGGATGGTTTGGCTTTTTCAGATTATTTGCTAATGTTATACTATGCATTACCCGGCGTCAAGATAAAAACGTATCATCTTTCGGAAAAATAGCGACGACAACAATTTTTTATGCTGACAGGAGGAATACAGATATCCCCGCTGTCCCAGGGCAAACGCATTTGGAAATCATCCACATATAGAGGCTAAGTAGCTTAAATACCTGATGATTTATATTTCTAGACTTCTATGGATAGGTGTGCTATCTACCTGACATCATTGATTTTA
>JBEKJU010000096.1:0-11348 GCA_050011095.1 Syntrophorhabdales bacterium | reverse complement strand
GCAGCCCCCCCCTCGTTCTCTTGTGGTTTGACTTCTTCCGCAGGTTTTGCTGCTGCCTCCGCATCAGCCGTCAGTGCTGGCTCTCCCTCTGCCGGTTTGGCTGCGGCTCCAGTCTCGCCTTGCTTAGCCTCGGCTGTAGAGTTCTCTTTTTTCGGCGCTTCTTCGACCTCCCCTTGTCTCTTCTCCATATCTTCGCCTGTCCTTGCCGCTGCCGCAACTTCAGTCTTCGTTTGGTCCCCCTTGGTCTCTTTCGTGGCCGCTGGAGCAGCTCCTGCGCTACGAAGCCAAGGCTGTAATTTCTGTTCGGCGAATCCGATGATCCCGCTGATAACCCCTTTTGACACGAGGCCGGTAGCAAATGCCATAACTACGAGCACGGGCTGCGAAACTTGCTCCGCCACCAACTGTAACAGGTAATACATCGCGATTGCCAGGAAGGGTGCCGAGAGCAGGTACATGTAATTCTCGATCAATTCGCGGCGTATTCTCGACCCCAATAGTTGTTGCGATGCGATAACAGATTTGTCCTGAGGTTCTTCGTGGACTCGGTTATACGTCTTTGGCGAGTCAGGGAGTTCTTCGAGTTGAATCTGAGGTACCTTGAGCGTCATATTGATGCCGGCACCGAACATGGCTAGAAGGACCACATAGAACGGCACCGCCAAGCCCCCGACTATCGTGGGAGTGTCTGAGGGTCCGGAGGGAGCGGCTGGTGAACCCTGGCCGCCGGGTATAGGAATTGGGGCGACTCCCTGTGTATCATTTGAATTCTTGACTTGAACGGCGGCGGGGCCCGTCCTGGGAGTTTTCCCGGGAGTAGGGTTCTCTGGCTGCGTCTGGGCAGGGGCAAGGTTGAAAGTTCCGCCCATGTTGAACAGCCACTGGGAATCTGCAAGTCCCTTTGCCTTTGCCTTGACGAGGCCGATCGGCGACGCCTGCATTGTGATCACAAGGTTCGGGTTCTGGGCCACAGCCAAACTTAGCAAAATAGGTACGGACAAGGAGAAGAATGTAAAGAAATACATCAAGATAAAAAGCCACCGCGCTTTTGCTCGCCCGATACGGCCGGTGAACAAAAGAAACTGAAGCACGAGAAGCGCAGCAACGAAAGCTAGGGCTCCCCAGAATAGACGCCGGTCAAGCGGTGGACGCAAATTGACATAGAGCGTTGCCTCCCCGAACACAGGTTTGCTTTGGTCACTAGGACCCTTAATCTGCTCTGAACCAGGCTTTGTCGGTTCGCTGACCTTGCCTCTGAATTCCGCGTTGACTTGTAACGGCTGATTGGGATGATCCGGGCTGAAAATGCCCTCGGTCGGCACCGCAAATTGCCCATCCATGACATTGGTTGTTTTTCCGAAAAGATAGGTCTTATATTGTGCGTCGAAGACAGTGACATGGACCGTACCAATGTTAACGGGATCGCCATCGAATAACACCTTCCCGTTGATTTGCTTGTTCTGGTTCGAGACGTCAAGAAAGACTTCTGCCCGGTCCTTGCTTCTGCTGAGATGGAAAAGAACACCGACAACGACGCATAGGAGAAATAAAAGAAGAAACAAAAGCCCAGCAGTCCAGAGCAACTTTGCCTGTTTTATCCTCATGGCTCACCTCCCGTGGATCGCTTGCCGGCCGCTACTTAAGGCCAAAACTCACTTGCTGATATCTCTCGTTGTATAATACGCTAACCAGCAAAGCTGTCAACACATTTTTCTTCGGAAAAAAGACACCCTTGGGCTGAGGAAAGTGTAAACGCTTGGGGCAACCCTCCTGACGTGATATTGTGTGATCGAGGAGGGCAGAAACGTGAGCGACCTCTCGAAGTACCTTAAGGTCAGAGACCAGATGAAGACAGGCGATATTCTCTTTATGGCGGTCGTATAGCATTCTCGAAGATATCATTAGGTTTTTTGAGAAGATCAGGGATTCTTCATCGGCGCCGTACAACCATGCATCACTCATCATGAGAATTAACTCCCTACGAGGGGAGCGAAAAGAGGCGCTTCTTGGCAGAAGAGCTATAACACGGGGCTGTTCTCAACGTCGTGTCAAGAAGGCTGGCAGAGGCTAAGGCAGGGACAGTGGCTTGGTGGTATCCGCTTAATGACGACTGGGACGAGGCTGCAAAGATTCTGATAGGTCAAAGGGCGATGGGGTGGCTCGGGACGCCATACGACTATGAGATGCTCCTGAGGGAGGAGGTTAAAGACGGTCGCACCGGTACGAAAGCGATGATATGCAGCGAATTCTGCTATGAGGCTCTGGGGTTTAAGGGTAAGATACCGACCCCCGGTGAGTTGCCTGCTCTCGACATATTTAAGGTTCCCGTGAGGGTGTTACAAGGTGTATTCAGCCGGAACAGCGGTGAGAAGAGCGCGCTCATGTACGAGTTACTGGTCCTCCAGGGCTTCTGGCGGACTCAGGGACAGGTGGGAAGAATATTTCTTAAAACTTGTTCTGTACTGCTCGAATTTGGTTCATCACTCAGTTCATCTGGACGGAGGGGGCGGCTGACGAAGGACAAGGATGGAGCGGACTTCCTCCTTCACAACATTTCTACTGGTAAGTCTTGCTCCGCAAGATAGATGCAAATCAACGAATGGTGGCGGTGAGCATTCTCAGTAGGCGCGGCCTCGGAATGATTACCAGGAGAAGTGGTGAACGCTGGACGTCGTAGCCCCTCCGGTCGTAATGTGGGAGGTTGGTCGGGCAGGGGGGACCAGAGGATGGCTGAAAGGAAATCCGGGACATTCTTCTTGATGAAAAGGAATACCGTAGTAATGGTTCGGAGCGCGCGGCAGCGGCTGATTGACCGGAAGATCGACTCTTAATATTTGAATAGTGAAACGGTATAGCCCGTGGCGATTGTCGCCCGCCGAGAGAAAATAAGCTCTTCACGCATTAGCCTAGCCCTCCACCGGTCCAGCCGCCGAGAAGATGTCGGATCTTTATGCATCGAGAGTCCCAGCCATATGGCGAAGGAGGGGCACAAGCCCGAATGGGTCTGCAATTGCAAGAATAATACATCGCCTGAGAGATTAATGACGCACCGTTGCCCTCCTTCCTGTCCGTTCCTCTGTTTTTTTGTTGACAACAATCCGGCTCCTTTGGTAAAAGAATTAATAGAGACAGGAAGTTCGTTTTCTGCACCCCTGTACCTACGGTTTCATAATAAATTATAGGGAAATTACTCAACAGGATTTCGTGTTATCGTGCATCTCAAAGCGAACATGTCGGGATCCCGCCTCGAAATCACAAAACCCCTATTCCATTGCGGTTCAGCCCATTGTGCTGTTGCCGGCCTGCCCCGGCATCGAACATGCCACAGCACCCGAGCCGGTAAAAGAGGTCGCGGAAGAGGGGCAGGGCAACCGTCTTTGCAAGACCGTACCTTGCCGGTCCCAGGAGTCGAGAGATGGATATAGGCACGTTCATGAAGGCGGAGGCTTCGCTGTTCCTCGCGTTGCTTTTCGCCACGGTCATCTATTTCATGCTCACCGGCAGGATCAATATGAAGGGGTTGCTGAATGACAAGTGTCATGGAAGGATAAGTCCCGGGCGCATACAGCTTCTGGTTGTCGCCATGACGAGCTTCGTGGTTTACATCCTTAACGCGCTGCATTCGCCGAACACAGGCACGCTTCCGGCCTTCCCTCATGACCCGCTGCTTATCTTCGGGGGAAGTAATGTAGTTTACTTGTCCGGTAAGTTTTATTCCGCTCTTCAAAATCGCGGCAAACCGAAAATAGAATTCGGAAGAAAGGAGGGGTAACCATGGCGGATGTAGGTTGGTGGATGCGGTGGAGCCTGGCCGGTTTTCTTACCTTGTTGGAAGCGACAATCATCGTCCTGATGTGGAAAGGCGCGAAAGGCGGGAGCACGCGGCGGGGAATAAACCTCGAGAAGCTTATCAGCGAGCACGACGGCTCGGCGAGTTTTTCACGTTTCCAATTCCTGATATTTACTTTTGTCGTTGCATCCGCCTACGTTATCTATGCCTTCGAGTCGGTGGCCACAAGCCATGGCTTGCCGGGAATCGATACTTCCGTTCTCGGGCTCATCGGCATCAGCGGCGGCAGCTATATCGTTTCGAAAGGAATCGAGCACGGCACCAACGGCGCACACAGCGGCAAAACGCCGCCTGGCGCAACGGAGGAGCCCAAGCCGCAGACCTGGCCAAACTTGCTTACGAAGTAACGCAGCTAATGGCAGCGGCCGTTATCTCACGGCCGACGCTGCGTGAGCTTTCCATGCTTACCAGGGAGGGAGAAACATGCCGGGGACAGCAGATGTAATTTTGTTCGCGATTCAAAGTGCCATTCGGTTAGGGCAGCAGGCCCGCCAGGCGTACGTCGATTCGACTCGCAACAGGGCGCTGGTATTGCCTCTCCCCACTTTCGATCCGACCACAGACGGCGCTTCAGCCCTCTCCTATTATCAAGACCTGCCTCCCGAGAAGATTCCGGTCCCGATACGCGATATCGTTGCCAAAGGGAAGACAACCGGTCTCGGAGAGGACGATCTTGCCCTGCTGCTCACTTATTACAACGAGTTCCTGATCCTCTGCCCCAAGCCGTGGAAAACGGTCCGGCCGTCACCGGAGGGCGGCTTTTTGACGCGAGACAGTGTCGCCAGCGCTGTACAGATCCGGCAGTGGGATCGCGAGGCAAAATGGCAGGAATCACACCAGTGGCCCGCGGGCGCCGCGCCGGGTCCGAGCCCCCTGCAGCGCGTGGCCGGCACGATCGTCGAAATCGGCATCGATTACTTCGCCCATGTGCCGGGCGCTCTGAACGATAATACCCGCCAGGGAAAGGCCGTACGCGCCCTCCTCGAGTCGCTCGAAACCGTCGATGTTACCAAACCTCTGGGGGATTTGCCGGTCAGGCTCTTTTTGGCGACGATGGAGGGGGTATCGGAGGCCGCCCAACTGGTGACGTCGTCTGAAGAGACCCAAAAGCTGATCTCCGTCACCTCGTCTTCCCTGGCGAAGGACGTGGCGAAGCGAATCCAAGATATGAGAAACCAGGCGGGCGGAAGCAACGCCGACAAGGAAGACGGGCTCGTCCAATGGGCCGATCTCGTGTTCCGCAGCGTTCTGTCGAGCGGAGGGCGCCTCATCGCCTCCGACCCGAAGACCTATCTCGGCATCGACAAAACAGGAGACGCCGCGCTGGTCACCAAGGTCGGCGAGAGCGTCATCGATTTCGTGACCAAGCTCCCAAATGGGGATTTGCACCAGGTCTTCGGGAAGGAGGGGCTGGATGTTGTGGTAAAGGCCGCCCTTCAAGCCGTCGGAGAGCATCCGGAGATTGTTGTCCGGAAGGGCAGTGACGGCAAGATCCTCAGCGCCAGCGCGGACGGTCTTAAGAAACTCTTGTCCGACATAGCAAGCGACCTCGGGGGGATGCCGCAGCTCGTCGGCAGCCCGGCCTTGCTTACGCAAATCGTGCAGTCGATCCTTGAAAAGACGGGAAAGAACGTCTCTGTCCTGTGGCCGCAGTACGCATCTGACTCGGGTAAGAACTTGCTCGTCGTAGCGGCGCAAACCACGCTTGGCATCATATCGAAGGCGCCCCCAAATGGAGCCGCATGGAAACTGAGCTTTAGTGATGCGGATTTGCTCAAAGTGGCGGACGTCGTTCTCGACGCCTTCGTGCAAAACCCCGGCTGGCTGATCGACGCGGCCGGAAAGGCAAATGAGAACTACCGGGTTGTGCTCGAAGCGGCCATTGATGTTCTCCGCAAGCACGGGGATTCGCGGCTTTCGACCCAGACGGCCGCCGACATCCTCAAAGCGGTGCTTTCCGCGGTGGCCCTGCGGCAGGAGTTCCTGTCAAGTTTGCAGGACGGCCAGAAACTTATCGGCGCCGCTCTGGATGCCATCATGGCCGCACTCTTTCCTTCCGGAGGACTCGATCCGAAAGCCGCAGCCGTGCTCCTTCGGGGGGAGGTTGTAACTGCGATAGTGGACGAATCCTTGAAGGCACTGTCCCGGGCAAACCTGTCACAGGAATTTCAACAGAAGGATCCGGACAAGTTACGGAGCCTGCTGACCAGCCACATCGAGCAAATCATATCGGGCAAGAGCTGGTCCCTTAAGGACTTTGTCGACGGGCTTGCGGCGACTATCCCGCCGGCTCCCGTCGCCAATCAGTGATCCATGGAGGTGAAGAGATGATATCCGAGACGAGGAGATCGGGACTTGGCCGGGTAATGATGTTATTGATTGCCGGGACCCTCTTGACTCTGCTCTTTGCCGGCTGTGCCGAGGTAAATTACGTGAGGGACGCTCAATCCTCGTTCAATGAGGCGGCGCGGCTCGAAAATCAGGCGAGGATGGACCGGACGTATAATCCGGCCCCGGCTGTCAATAACAAAGATGTCATCAGGGCCGGCTACGCCAACGCGGTCTTCAGCCTCAGCCGGTTGACCAGCAAGCAGATTGAGACCCTCAAGTCGGATAACCTGTGGGGTCTGGCCCTCACCATCAAAGCCCTGTCGTACTGGCGGCTGGGTGACTACGATAAAATGGAGCAAACCAGGAACGAGGCGGCGTCCTATGCCAACCAGTTGTACCCGAGAGACAAGGCCCTCATGGCGGCCCTGCCGGGATTACGGCGAAATGACGAGGCTTGGGCTTTGATCTTCGCAAACACACAGGGAATGCAGAGCGCAGAAAAGAGCCAGCGCTTGAGTGAGGTCGATCAGCTTCTCGACAGTGCGATAGGCATTCTCGATACAGCCAGGAGACCGGTGGACAATCCCGAAGTCCAGGCTTATCTCACCCAGGCCATATTATCCTGCTACCGGAACAAGATGACAGCCCACAGAGTGCTTGCGGGGGGGACCTATTCTTCCAGCGACAAAGCTAATGCCAAGGACCAGGTCAGGGCATTGGACTGTAGTTTTAAGAAATATTTGGACGGGACGGACCTCGCCGAGGCGCGCAGTCAGGTCGTCGGACCATGGCAGGATAGATTGGGATTTCCCGCAGACGACTGCACGTGCACTCAATGAGGTCCACTCCGGCCGGCATTGCTATCGACCGGACCGCAACTTGTTCGTAACGACGGCGCCGGCTGGCGTGCCGCCGGCGAAACGAGGCCGAAGGGAGGTTATCCTTGAATCTTCCCCCCAAGAAAAGGGGCGGGGGGAGGACGTCAGGCAACTGCAGGAGCTAGCTAACAAAAGGGGATACGAGATCGACATCGATGGCGACTTCGGCACGCAGACCTACCAGGCGGTGAGGGCCTTTCAGACCCAGAACCTCGACCAACACGGCCAGCGCCTTGTACGTTGACGGAAGGCGTGTCCGCTCACCTGGTGGAGCCTCACCAATCCGAAGCCTGTTTCAGTTGCCCCGTCCACCGGTGATTACTCCGTGATGCCCGATGCGGCGACCCGATGGAACTCTTGAGGCCCTTTGAGACTGGCACTGTTGTCCTGCATTTGTTCATGGCGTCCGTAATTTGGGTGAACGTGGCCGATTGCCAGACGTAACAACGCGTCAATCTTTCGTCAAGAAAAGAGGAGGAGCGAACCAATGGATTCAGTGGAAGCCCGACAGATACTCGGCGGAATAAGTAATGCGATTCCCTCTGCCCTATGGAGCAAGGAACTAACTACCGCCATGCAATGTGCCTTGGCGGAGCTCCATCTTCTCAATCCCTACGACGATGTCGATGGTAAGATGGGATCTCGCACCCGCGAGGCCTGGAAATTCTTCGTAGAGGCTTCGAATATGGCTGACTCCGACGTCGTTGAGGGAGAGAGCGCCGGTATGCTGTTGCAGGTCCTGGACAACTCGGCTGGCCTTATCGGCCAGGCAAAAGTCAATTTACAGCCGGATTTTGAATTCCGCAGGCGACAGGGTGCAACCAACCGGGATAAGAGTGCCGAGGCCATCATTGCGGCGGGCAAAGCCCAGCAGCTCACGAAGGCTCAAATTGCCTATATCCTTGCCACCGCCGAGCATGAGTCTGATTCTTTCAATACGTTGGAGGAATACTCCGCTGGTAATCAATACGAGGGCCGAAGTGATTTAGGAAATACTCAAGCCGGTGATGGACCTCGCTTCAAGGGACGGGGCTATGTTCAACTCACAGGTAGGCGTAACTATGCTAAATATACTGAGATAACCGGTATGAAGCTGGATAACTTCCCAATTATCTTGATGAACTGGCCGGCGCTGTCAGTTTTTGTCATAGTCGATGGCATGATGCGTGGGATATATACCGGTAGGCGGTTAAATGAGTTTATCAGCGGTACCAAGGAGGATTTCTTCAATGCCCGACAGATAGTCAATGATCATGATCGCGCCCAAAAAATCGCGGAGCAGGCGAGCGATTGGCTGAGAGACTTAGGTTGACTCGTAAGCAAGAAAGAGCGAGGGTTCGGAGTTGGTGACAGAGTGTCCCGCACACCCCCAATTTCGTAAACGATATTCCCCGTCTCGCCGCCTGGGGATACCCTTCACCCACGCGTACGTCCCCGACTCCTCCGGCCAGGAAACTTCAAAGCCCAAGTACCTTTTTCAATCTCCGTTCGATAACGAAGGAGAAAAGACCCTCCCTTTCTGCCCAATTCAGCCCCGCCACCGCCAGTATTTTCATGATGCGGTCTTTAAGGCCGTCGTACACCGTCTCTCGGACATGCCCGTCCATCTGGTCCACTTTCAATCCGTTAAGGTTCTCGTCTATCTCTATGCGGTCCTGCTCATAATCGAACAAGCCAAGGGGACAGTTGGCTGAGAGAAACTTCCGCGCCTTTATCCGGCCAAGGTCGTAATCGTGCCTTCTGTACCTAATATCGAAGAAGCCGCTGAAGGCGGACAAGGCTGCCCCGGCCAACTCAGATTCATTTGCAATGATTCCGAGGATCTTCATTTCGTCTTTCTCGCCGAGGCCGGCCGCCGTCTCGAGGACCAGGACGCAATCGATAAGAACATCGCGCTCCTCCTCGGAAAGAGTTGCGCACTCGTCTGCATATGCCGCTTTCAAACGGCCCTTTGCATCGTTGATGGCATTGCTTTCTGGACTCTGGGAGTTCACGCCTGGAAAGAGCGCAGACAGAAGGACCTGGGAGGCGGCCCGCACTAAGGCCGTGTCCTGCGGGTGTCCGGCGAGCAGCTTGCCCAACTGGCTGGCGCGGGCATCGAGGAGGGCTATCTGCTTGTTGACATCCTCGGCCGTGATCCAGTCTTGGAACTGCGACTGGTCGTAGACAGCCGAAAAGATGTGTTTCGCGAACGGGATAAAGTCGGCGTTGCCTGCATTAAGGTCCGACGCAGCAACCGATTTCTTGTCGTGAGGCGATACGAACAGATAATAGCGGTCAGCCGTATCGCGGTGGGTCGGGTCGAGCATGTCCACGAGGTTTTTCGTCATGCCGAGGGGTTGGTTCTGGAAAGTGCCGCCGTCCGTGTAGCAGAAGCTCTGACCGGCCTTGATTTGCGATTCCAGGTTCGGCGACTGGTATTCGGAGGGTTGTCTCTCGACGTCGACGGGCCTGAAGGCGAAAGGAAAGGCGCCGCAGGAGACGGCCGCCTTACGCACCGTTTCCCAAAAGTCAAGCGAATCGACGACCTTCGTGTTCTCGACAAGCCTGACCAGGCTGTCCTGGAAGCACGTACAAACGAATTCGCCTGTGGATGTCGTGAGCCCGTAATCGACTCCGTTCAGATTGGACATTGCCAGGCCGAGCCAGATCTTATCACCCGCCGCCGGATGCTTATCGGCCGCCGGGGGAGGGGCTGCTCCGTACCTGGAAGTGATATAAAGCTGTGAAAGCTTCTCTATGTATCCTGAAGAGAAGACAGACTTTGTGTCGCTGTCGCCATCGTACACCCCGAGAAGGTTGGAGATGTCGATATCCGTTACCCATGCCTTATAAAGGACGTTTTCATAAGGCCCCTCCAGTGCCGCCTGCTCGAACATGAGCTTATTGGCTGTGACCGCCGCCGTCATTCCGCCGGCAGAGGCGCCGGTGAGCACGTCGATCACGATTTGATCGTCCGATGATGCACGCTTGTTGTGTTCACGGATCGCATGAATGACCTCATACATGACGCCAGCTTCAAAGCTCCCGAGCGATACGGCACCAGCGATGGTAATGGCCAGTTTCTTCACCATACCAATCCTCCCTATCCTATACCGTGACAATGGCAATTTCTGAACGACGCGAGGCGATTCCCGAACCGTCCCTTGGCTGTTTCCCAATTCTACCATAAAAGGAGTGCGTGTCAATCGAATCGCGACAGTGGATCGACCAGTTAACATCTCCGGATGTTCCCTCATGGGCGAAGGAACCCTCAATAGGTAACCGCATGATCAACGCCCGTGCAGAGACAATCGCGGAAAAGCCCGCATTCCGTCATGCGTTCAAGACACAGCGCTGCCTCATCATCGCCGACGGCTTCTTTGAGTGGAAAAAAGAGGGCAATCGCAAGCTGCCCATGTACATATGCCTCAGCTCCGGGAAGGTCTTTGCCTTTGCAGGCCTTTTCAATATTTGGGCCTCTCCTGTAGGAGTTACCATGTGTACCTGTACCATCGTGACGACTGAGGCCAACGAACTCGTGAAGCCGTTCCATGACAGGATGCCGGTGATACTCCCGAAGAGCGAAGAAGACCTGTGGCTCGATCCGGCTGTCCAGGATAGGGAAGATCTGTTGCCGCTTCTCAAACCTTACGATGCCGATGAAATGGAAACGTGGGCAGTGAAGGCCAAGATGAACAGGCCGGAATATAACTCACCGGAGAACATCAAGCCTGTCTGAGCAGTGAACCACAAGCCGGTGTACGTCTTGCGGAAAAACTGGAAGGCTTTATGAAGATGGAGGGGTGGGTGCGATGTTGACCGGTGCTTCTACTGAGCCTTAATCTTTTCTTCCCGTTATCGATAAGATTCTCATGCAGACCTTATCGCCAAGCGAAGAACTGCTCGAAAAGGTGGAGAGACTGAAAGTCCTGCCCACCCTGAACGCGATCATCGACGAGGTGTTCCAGATCCTGGCAGACGACAATTCATCATTCAACGGGCTCTTCAACATCGTCAGGTACGATCAGGCAATTTCCTCGAAAGTTATCAGCATCGCCAACTCCGCCTACTTCAGCAGAGGGACGCGCATAGTCAACCTGGAAAGGGCCATGGTAGTGTCAAGCCTTTTGTGTGAGTTTGTAGAGCGGTAAATTGGGCCGTACCTTTCCTACCTTTGTTGTCCTTCAGCTCAGCTCCATTTTCAGTGAGATAAACGCAAGGAGTCGGTAACAGGCATGTTCGCCGGCGACGATCTCCATGGGTTTTGTCCTTCTCTTGAACTCCTTGTTGAGTCGCTCGATGACGTT
>JBEKJU010000095.1:0-11492 GCA_050011095.1 Syntrophorhabdales bacterium | reverse complement strand
CTCGCGGAAGGCGCCATCGACAGGCTCCTCACATACAACTGGCCGGGCAACGTGCGGGAGGTGGCTAACGTCGTGGAGCGGGCCCTCATCCAGTCGGACGGGAAGCAGATTACCTTCGAGGACCTTCCGGCCACGCCGCAGCGGGACGCCTCCCCGGACTCAAGGCCCGCTTCCGCCGTGCCTTTCCTGCAGGCGGCAGCCGAAGCCGTTCCGCACAACGGGAACGATATGCGCCTCGAAGAGGTGGAGGCACGCCATATCAGGCGCGTAATGGAAATGACGGTCGGAAAGATAGAGGGAAAGCAGGGGGCCGCCGCAGTCCTCGGCATGAACCCCGCCACACTGAGATACCGCATGCAGAAACTCGGCATCCCCTTCGGCCGGCTGCAAAAGAAGGAATCGACGAGCCGGTAGGCAGGCCGAAAGATGTCGTATCATTCAGGACCGGCGTTGCGGGTAGGACCTCTGGCAGGGCCTTTCCGGGTCCGGACCCGCCGGATTAATTCAGGGCCGGCCTCGGGTAGAGCTTCGCCGCCTCCACTATCCCGGCGACCTTTTCCTCCCACTCGATGGCCATGATATGGACGCCCGCCACGCCCTTGATGGCCCGCACCTGCTCAATCGTCTCCACGCAGATCTTGAGGCCCTCCTCGACGACCTTCTCCTTAGGCACGCCCTTGAGGCGAGCGATCAGGTCTTCGGGCACGTCCATGCCGGGGACCGACTTCTGCATGTAGCGGGCCATGCCGATCGACTTGCAGGGGGTGATCCCGGCGAGGATGTAAACCTTTTCGTGGACGCCGAGGTCGCGGACCATCTCCATCCATTTCTCGAACTTCGGCACGTTGAAGATGCACTGGGTTTGGACGAACTGGGCGCCGCAGGCCGCCTTCTTCGCGAGGCGCATGGCGCGGATTTCGAAGGGGTCCGCGAAGGGGTTCTCGGCGCAGCCGATGAACATGTCGGGTCTCCCCTTCACCTCTTCGCCGCTCAGGAATTTCCCTTCGTCCCTTAGCTGCTTGACCGTCTGGATGAGCTGCATCGAGTCGATATCGAAGACGTTCTTCGCGGTCGGGTGGTCGCCGAACTTCTGGTGGTCCCCCGAGAGGCAGAGGACGTTGTCGAGGCCGAGGGCCGCGGCGCCCAGGAGGTCGCTCTGGAGGGCGATCCTGTTCCGGTCGCGGCAGACCATCTGCATTATGGGGTCGAAGCCCATCCCCTTGAGAAGGACCGCGGCGCCGATGCTCGACATCCTGACCACGCTCGTCTGGTTGTCGGTAACGTTGACGCCGTCGACGTACCCCTTGAGATAGGAGCCCTTCTTCTGCACCACCCCCGCATCGGCGCCCCTCGGGGGGCCGCACTCGGAGGTGACCGCGAAATTGCCGCTCTTCAGCACTTTTTCAAGGTTGCTCGCGCTCATAGCTTCAGATCCTCCCTCACCCTTTTCCTCGGACCGCCGTCCCTCGCCGTGGACCAGTTCTTCAGCGGCTGAATCTCCATGTATTTATCGAGCATGTTCATCTCTTTATACCGGTCGACGATAAGCTGCCAGCCGCAGGGCGTATCCTCGTTTATCTCACACTTCCCCCCGTGGGAGCCGCCGCAGGGGCCGTTGAAGAGGCTCTTGGCGCAGCGCGTTACAGGACAGACGCCGAGCGTCCTGTCGAGGATGCAGTTGCCGCAGCCGAGGCAGCGCTCGGCCCACACGCCGTGCTCTTCCGTGACCCCGTCGAAGGTCGTGTTGACCGCGGGCAGGACGCGCTTGTCCCGGTAGCGCTCGCCCACGAACTGGATGCCGCAGCCGCACGCCATGGAAAGGATCGCCTCGGCGTCGCCGATCTGGGCGGCCAGGCTCTCCACATATTCAGGGTCGCAATTCCGTTCGAGCGTATGCTCCCTGACCTCGATGGGCTCGCCCTCCTTTTCGCGGTGCATGCGCAGTTCGGACGCGAGGACCCCCACCTCCTTGGCCCCCCCTGCCGCGCACACGGTAACGCACTCGTTGCAGCCGAGGAGGAGGACCTTACTGTAGGGCTTCACCAGCTCCACGATCTCCTCGAAGGGTTTTCTGTTCGCTACTATCATGGTTTCTCCCTCATCGTTATACCGGGGCGTATCTTCGCCACGGGGGCATGTTTTATTGGGGCTCGCGTCGCCCCCTCCGGCAGCAAAGCCACGACCAGCTTCGCGACACCCACTTCGTGGGTACCCGCCGGCTTCCCCCTCATAAAGAGGAAGGGGCGGGGGCGAAAGAGGCCATCCCTACTTCTCCCTTCCGCTTCCTTCTCGCCTTTCCGCTCTTCGCCGGACTCGGCCCGAGCTGCCGCACGCGCTCCGTCATCTCCCTGGCGATCTCGGCGAATCTCTGCCCCTGGGCGGAAGAGAGGTTGTACATGACGATGCGGTCGCCCCCGATGCCACATTCGTCCAGAAGCCCCTTTACGTGGGCCACGCGCTTCTTCGCTCGGAGGTTCCCCCTCATAAAATGGCATTCCCCTTCGAGGCAGCCCGCGAGAAATACGCCGTCCGCCCCATTTTCGAAGGCCTTCAGCATATGTATGATATCCACCCTGCCCGTGCAGGGCACCTTAACGATCTTTATATTCGCCGGATAATTCAGTCTCATCGAACCTGCCAGGTCCGCGGCCGTATACGCTCAGTGCTCACAACAAAACGCAAGAATATCAGGCTCAAACGACATCACATCCTCCTTCGGCGAGCATGGCGCCCGACTTTTCGATAATCTGGATATCCCGGTAGTGCATCAGCTCTATGGCCTTCGCGGGACATTCGGCCACGCACGTGCCACAACCCTTGCACTTGCTGATATCGATCTCCGCCTCGCCCTTCGCGTTGATCACCGGCACGCCGTAGGGACACGCCCGGACACAGGTCAGGCAGGCGGCGCACTTCTCCGCCTGCACCTCGGCGACGATGCCGCCCACGAGGATTTGCTCCTTCGTAAGGATGGTGCACGCCTTGGCGACGGCGGCCTCCGCCTGGGTGATCGTCTCCCGGATGTTCTTCGGTGAATGGGCGAGACCGCAGAGATAGATGCCGTCGGAAGCGAAATCGACGGGCCTGAGCTTCATGTGGGCTTCGAGGAAGAAGCCCTCCGCCGTCCTCGGGACCTTGAGGAGGTTGCCCAGTTCTTCGTTCTGGGTGGCTATGGTCGCCGCGCTCAGGGCGAGGAGGTCCGTCTCGAAGGTCAGCTCTTCCATGACCGAGGGGTCGTAGCACGAAAGGGCCAGCCTGCCGTTCGCCTTCGTGAGGACGGGCGGCCGCTCCTTATCGTACCGCATGAACCGCACCCCGGCGCGGCGCGCCTTGAGGTAGTACTTCTCCAGAAAGCCGTACGTCATGATGTCCCTGAACAGGATCACCACATCGGTGCCGGGGTCCGCCTCCTTGATCGCGAGGGCGTTCTTGATCGCGCTGGAGCAGCAGACCCGGCTGCAGTAGGGGCGGGTCTCATTTCGCGACCCCACGCACTGGATCATGGTGATCCGCCGCGCGGTGGGGAGCTTCTTTTCCGTGAGGCGCGCCTCAAGCTCCATCTGCGTCATGACGCGCTCGTCCTCGCCATAGGCGTACTCGCCCTTCGGCTTCCATTCCTCGCCGCCTGTCGCGACCACGATGACCCCGTGCTTCAGGCTGTTTTCGGTCTTCGTGGGGATGTGCCGCAGGGTTGTCTCGAAGTTTCCCTTGAAGCCGGAATGATTGACCATGGCCGTCTCCGTCATGACGTGGATGAGGGGATGGCTCACGACCTGCTCGGTGAGGTTCGCGAGGAACTCCGGGACGTCCATGCCGTCCAGGGTCGAATAGATGTGCCGGAGGTTGCCCCCCAGGGTGGCCCCCTTCTCCACGAGGTAGACCTCAAAGTTCTGGCGGGCGAACTTGAGGGCCGATGTGAGCCCTGCGAGACCGCCGCCCACGACGAGGGCGGCCTTGTTGACGCCGATGGGCACCTCTTTGAGCGGCATGATGTAGCCCGCATTGGTCACCGCCGCCCTGACGAGGGCCTTCGCCTTTTCCGTGGCGTTATCCTTGTCCTTCATGTGGACCCACGAGCATTGGTCGCGGATATTGGCCATCTCGAAGAGGTACTTGTTGAGGCCCGCTTCGCGGATCGTCGTGCGGAAAAGGAACTCGTGCGTCCTCGGCGAACAGGAGGCGACGACGACCCTGTTGAGCTGGTGCTCGTTAATGAGGTGCTTCATCTTCTCCTGCGTGTCCTGCGAACAGGTGAAGAGGTTCTCGTCGGCGACCACCACGTTCGGAAGGCTCGATGCGTATTGTTTCACCTCCGGCACGTTCACGACGGAGCCGATGTTGACGCCGCAGTGGCAGATGAAGACGCCGATCCGGGGCTCTTCGGTGACCAGCACCTCCCGCTCCTCGGGCAGCGGCTTGACGACGAAGTCCCTGCCCCGCGCCTCCGAGATGATCGATGCGGCCTCACAGGCGGCGCCCGAGGCCTGCGTCACCGTCTCGGGGATGTCCTTCGGCGCCTCCGACGCGCCGCTCACATAGATGCCCTCTTTCGTGGTGACCACCGGGTTCCGGGGCGACGTCGCCACGAACCCGTATTCGTTCAGACCGATGCCGAGGGCCTTCGCGAGGGCGGGGAGGTTCCTCGCGGGCCGAATGCCCACCGACAGGACGACCATGTCGAACCACTCCGAGCGCACCTGGCCGTCCTCGTCGACGTAGACGACTTCGAGGTCGGTCGTCTCGGGGTCTTCGAGTATCCTCGATACGGACGATTTCACGTAGCGGACGCCGTGCTCGTGCTTCGCCCGCTCGTAGTACTGGTCGAAGCCCTTGCCGAAGGCGCGGACATCCATGTAGAAGATGGTCGGCTCTATGTCGCTCTGGTGCTCCTTCGCGATGATCGCCTCTTTCGTCGCGTACATGCAGCAGACCGACGAACAGTATTCATTCGTTTTGTCCCGGCTCCCCACGCACTGGAGCCATGCCACCTTCTTCGCCAGCTTTCCGTCGGACGGGCGCATCACCAGGCTCGTGGTGGGACCTGTGGCGGAGAGGGTCCGCTCGAACTCCGTGCTCGTCACCACGTTCCTGTAGGCCCGATAGCCCAGCTCGGGCCGCTGGGACGCGTCGTACTCGTCGAGGCCCGTGGCGAGGACGACGCTGCCCACCTCGATCCGCATCTCTTCCGGGCCCTGGAGGTAGTCGATGGCGCCGGGCTTGCATGCCTCCTCGCAGAGCTTGCACCCGAGGCAGCGCCGGCAGCTCAGGCAGCGCTCGGCCTCGGCCCTGGCGCTCAGCTCGTCCAGGACCTGCTCGACCTCCTCGAAGCCCTTCCTCTCTTCAATGGCGAGAGAAGGGATCACGACGCGGGGACGCCGCTCGATGTCCTTCGGCACGTCAATCACAAGCTCCGTCTCCTTCGCGCAGCGCCCTTCCACGAGGTCGCGCCCTTCGAGGAAGCGCCTGATCGACTCGGCCGCCTCCTGTCCCTGGCTAAGGGCATCGATGGCCATTTTCGGACCGGTCACGATGTCCCCTCCCGCGAAGACGCCGGGTGCGCCCGTGGCAAGCGATACGGCGTCCGCCTTGGCCCATCCCCCCCGGAGGACCTCCACGCCGGACAGCTCCTTCATAAATTCCGTTTCCGGGGACTGGCCGATGGCGAGGATGACCATGTCGGCATCCCACGCCTTTCTCACGCCGTCGTTATAGGTGGGGTTGAACCGCCCCATCTCGTCGAAGACGGCGATGCACCGCTTGAACTCGATGGCCGCAAGCCGTCCGTTCTCCACCCTTATCTCGCTCGGGCCCCAGGAGGTATGGACCTTTATCCCCTCCTCGATGGACTGCTCGATCTCCCACGCGCTCGCGGGCATCTCGTCCCTCTTCTCCAGGCAGACCATGTGGACCTCCGCCTTGCCGAGACGCCGGGCGGTGAGGGCCACGTCGACCGCCACATTGCCGCCGCCCACGACGATGACCCGCCCATGGACGTCGAGGGGCTCCGCCTTGTTCGAGAGGCGCAGGAATTCAACGCCCGTCATGACACCGGGGGCGTCCTCGTTGGAAAGGCCGATGCCCCTGCCCCCCTGGGCGCCACAGCCGATATAGACCGCATCGTACGTCTTCCTGATGTCCGCAAGCGAGATGTCCTTGCCAACGCGCGTGTTGTAGCGGACACTGATCCCCATGCGCTCGACGAGGGAGGTCTCGCGGTCGAGGACGTCCTTCGGCAGGCGGTAGGCCGGGATGCCCCAGTAGAGCATGCCGCCCAGCTTCTCCCGGGCCTCGAAGATCGTGACGCCGTAGCCAGCCTTCCGGCACTCGATGGCGCACGCCATGCCCGAGGGCCCGCCGCCGACAATCGCCACCTTCTTGCCCGTCTCCTGGCCGATCTCGGGGGCAGGCGGTTCGCGGCGACCCGTCTCGTAGTCGGCTACGAACCGCTTCAGGGCGCATATGGCCAGCGGCTGGTCGACCTTCTCCCCCCGGAGACACGCATCCTCGCACGGATGGTTGCAGATGCGGCCGATGGTGGCTGGAAAGGGGAGTTTCTCCCTTATCACGTCCAGGGCCTCCAGGAATTTTCCCTCCGCGACGAGGCCCACGTAGTCGCGGGCGTTCAGGTTTATGGGGCACCGGCTGACGCAGGGCGGAATCTCCCGGTCGATTGAGTACGTCGAGGGGATGGCCTGGGGGAAGTTGATGTAGGCGCCGCTCCTCTCCGAAAATCCTTCGTTGTAATCGGACGGCACCTCCAGCGGACAGTAAGGGGCGCAGAGCCCGCAGGACGTGCACTTCTCCTTCACGACCCTGCGCGGCCGCCTCTTGATGGTGGCCGTGAACCTGCCCGGCTCGCCGGAGATGTCGACGACCTCGCTACTCATGAGAAGCTCGACGTTCGGGTTCCGTCCCACCTCGACGAGCTTCGGCGCCATGATGCACATGGAGCAGTCGTTCGTGGGGAACGTCTTGTCGAGCTGCGCCATCTTGCCGCCGATATTAGGCTTCTCGTCGACGAGGTAGACCTTGAACCCGGCCTCCACGAGATTGAGGGACGCCTCCATCCCGCCGATGCCGCCTCCGATGACCAGTACTTTTCCGACCTTATCCATAATTCTTATCCTTATCACCTCTTCTTGAAGACGGGGTGCCTTTCGTCGAACCCTGCAATCTCCACCAGGTTCTTCTTGAGCAGGTCCTTCATGTGGTCGAAGACCCGCGCCCTCTCCAGGGAAAGCTGCGTTGCGAGCGAGGGTACCGTCTCCTCCTTCTGCGTGAGCAGTTCGAGGATCTGCGCCCTCTCATAGGCAGCGCGGACGAGCGGATCGAAGACGAGCCCGAACTGGCGCTCCGTAAAGCGCTCGCCGTAGACGTTCCTGTCGAGAAGGAGCGACCTCCTGTCGAGGAGGCGCTTCAGACGCTCGCCCCCGTCCGGGTCCTGGGCCTTGATGTAGTCGAGTGCCTCTTGCGTGTTCATGGCCTCATGCCTCCTTGATCTTCCGCACCGCGTCGTCGGCGGAGATGAAATGGGCGCCCATGCCCGCCAACCTGCCGTAGAGGGCAAGCTCGAAGACCTCCGACAGAAAGAGCGTGGGGATCACCGGGACGCTGCTCCCGAGGCTGGGCAGCAAATCGAGGTTCATCTGGCAGAGCGGGCACGGCGTGACGATGGCGTCCGCCCCCGCCCTGACCGCCCACCCCATGAGCCGCTCGGACAGACGTACCGTCATCTCCTTGTTCGTGAGCGTCTTCGCGGCCCCGCAGCACTCCATCTTGAAGGGCCACCCGAGGACGGTCGCGCCGCACGCCTCGATGAGACCGTCCATGCTTCGGGGGTCCTCCCTGTCGTCGAAAGGTTTTACCCGCATGAGGCGCGTCAGGACGCAGCCGTAATAGGGCACGACCCTCAAGCCCGAGAGGTCGTAGCGCTTACTTTTAGCGATGACGGAGACGCCCACGTGGTCGTCGAGGACCTCGATGATATTCTTTACCTCGACGGAACCCGTACACGCAAGCGGGCTGATGGCGCTATTCACCTCGTCCTGCAGGGCGGCATCCGACCGGATCGTGTCGTTCGTGATCTTCGAGCGGCTGTAGCAGGCGGAGCAGGGGGCGAAGAAGTCAAGCTCCTCCCGCTCCGCGAGGGCGAGGTTCCGCGCAACGAGCACGTGGGCGATCGACTCGTCCACCGTGTGGGCGGCCGACGCGCCGCAGCACGACCAGTCGGGAAGCTCCCTGATCTCGATGCCGTAGGTGGAGAAGACCGCGCGGATCGAGGTCTCGTAGAATTTGCTCCCCGTCTTTAGGGAGCAACCGGGATAGTACGTAAGCGTCACCATGGTACACACCTCGTGTTTTGCGAAACCGCCTTCCGGACCGGCGGCCGCGCGCACCAGCCGGCTCTCTCCTCCCCGGCCGGGCGGGTCGGATATTTCAGCACAGACTCATACGTTTTTGGCCATACGGGCCAACGCGTTTTTCAGGCCCGCCCTGTCTTTTATGTTGTGGGGGAAGAGACCCATCCTGCCCTTCTTCATCATGTCGAGGCCCATCTTCGTGTCGGAGAAGAGGTCCTTCTTTTTCAGCTTGTAGCGCATGACCGTCTCCAGCTCGTAGAGCCTGCCGTGCGCCCGGACGCTGTCGAGGAAGAGCCTGTCGAAGGTCCAGACGTCGGAGACGGCCAACTTGTCCCGGATGGCGATCTTTCTCGCCGTATCGAAGACGTGGCCTATGTGGATGTCGTTCGGGCAGCGGACGCTGCACGCGTAGCACTGGAGGCAGGACCAGATCGTTTTGGACGCGAGGACCCTCTCCCTCTCGCCGAGCATGATGAGCCGGATCACCCGGTGGGGGAGGATGTCCATCTCGGGCAGGGCCGGGCAGCCGTTCGTGCAGCGGTAGCATTGGTAACAGGCGGATATCTGCTCGTTGCTCTCCTGCTCCATCTCCCTTAAGAATGTCATGTCGTCCATGGAAACCCCTTGCTTTACAGTTCGAGCCACGAGTCGGAATAAAGCGTCTGGCCGATGAGGACCCGCGCCGTCTTGACGTAGTCCGCCTCCTCCTTGGAGAGGCCCGAAAGCGGGATTGCCTCGCCGTCCATCACCCTGTGGACGAGGGCTTCCAGGTCGGGCCTCTTGTCCTTCGCGATCGCCTTCAGTTCCTCGTCGAAGGCGTCCGCGATGGCCGAGTACATGCCGTAGCGCTTCAGGAAGATAAGGTACGTCTGGTTCAGGATGGGGCGGAGGTTCTCGGGCGCGCCGTTCGAGATGTTCGAGAGGCCGCAGGTCGATTTACAGCCCGGGGCGATGTCGCCCAGCATCATCATGAACTCCGTGCAGCCCTGGACCTGGATCTGCTGCGTGTTCGTCGGCAGGACGATGGGGTCGATCCACATATCTTCCTCGGGTATGCCGTATTCGGCGGCCTTGGCCAAATGCTCGGCGGCCAGCATGCCCCGCTCGTTCGCATCCCGCGGTATGCCCTCGACGCCGAGGGTCAACGCGATGAAGCCCGCGTTATACTTCTTCGCCAGGGGCATGAGGGCGCTCATCCTCTCCGGTCTCGCGGAGATCGAGTTGATGAGGGCCTTGTTCTTGCAGGCCGCGAGGCCCGCCTCCATGGCCTCGATGTTCGTCGTGTCGAGGCTGAGCGTCAGGTCTGTCACCTCCTGCACCGTCTTGACCACCCACTCCAGAAGCTCCGCGCCCGCCTTGCGCGCCGGTCCGAGGTTGAGGTCGATCACGTCGACGCCTGCCCTGGTCTCCGCCTCGGCCATCTCGCGGATGGGCTTAGGGTCCCTGTCCTTGAAGGCCTGGCCGATCTTCTTCGATATGACATTCAGGTTTTCCCCTATGATGAGCATGTTCCCTCCTTATCTCGCCTTCAAAAAGGCCGGTATGTGGGCGGCCTCGCGGGGACCGACCGTGATCTCCCAGCCGGGCAGTTCCTCCTCCAGATCGCCCAGGATGCCCGCGGCATAACCAGGGATGATGAGCTTCTTATGGTTGACCTTCTCCGCGATGCCGCTTTTTTTGATGAAGGGGCCCACCGTGTCGGCGACAAACTTGCCCGCTGCCCAGGCGGTCATGACCGAGAGCCCCTCCGTGTCCATGACGCAGAGCCAGGTGGGTACACGGGAGTTCTCGATCTCGCCCGTGACGATAAAGTAGGTAAGGGAAAAATTGCACGTCACGAGGATGGGTGATGAGGCATCCGGATTGTTGATGGGGTAGATGCCCTGCTCGGTCGTCATGGGCCGCTGGGGGTCCGTGTAGATGTTGAGCCTTTCGAGGAGCAGCGGAAAGACGTTCTCCCCACGGAAGTCGGAAAGGACGATGATCCCTGCGTACTTGGCGATGAAGAGGGAGGCGATGAGCGTCTCCTTCATGACGTCGTCCGTCATCTCGGAGGGAAACGTGATGGTCGGGAAGCCGAGCGGCTTGAAACGCGCCTGAAGGGCCGCCCTCCTCATGATGATCTGGTCGGAAAAGGCCTCCTTCACCGTGCGCGAGCCCGCATCAAGGACGAGGTCCTTGATGCCCAGCCCGGTGAGCTTCTCCGCGAGGGCGGCCGTCGCCTCCAGCCCCTCGCCCTTGACCGCGAGCGGGCAGCCGTATTCCTTCGCGAGCGCCGCCATGGCATCCGCGTTATCTTTCGTCGCGGCATAGATGAGGGGTTTTTTTGCCTTCGCGACTTCCAGCGCCTCTTTCATGGCCGCCGCGTCCGATGAGATGAGAATGCACCCGTAAGGGCTTTCCGTCACCTTCTTCACGATGTCGAGGAAGCGGGCCTTGTTGGCCCCATCCTTGACCGCCACCATCTCCGGCCTGAGTGTGAGGCCCACGCGCTCGTACTGAAGCTCCGCGAGGGTCGCGAGGCGGCGGGTGATTTCGCCGTCGTCCATGGCGTCCGTTACAAGCAGGGCGAGGCCCGGCTTATTGAAGAAGGTCTTCTCGTGGCGGAACATGACCGTCTCGCCGCCTATCTTCACGGCATAATCGCCCGTCCCCAGGGTGAGCTGCCTGATAGGCGGGGCGCTCGCCTCGGAGAGCTGCGCCTTTGCCTCATCCGAGAGGGTCGGGCACTTCTCCAACTCCGCCTTGCCCGCGGCGAGGCCCATGGCGAAGGCGAGGCAGGTGGGAAAACCGCACTCCCCGCAGTTGGTCTTGGGAAGAAGCTTGAATATCTGGATACCCGTGAGTCCCATAATCGTCTCCTTATCAATTAAGCTTCCGCTCCCGACCTCGGGGAGGGATCGATAAATACGGCCAGGCAGGTCTTCTGACTTCGGGGTTCATCCTCCGGGGCGCCCCTTCCCGGACGTTTCGTCCAGTGGGTCTTTTGCGCCCCTCGTCCCCCCTCACAGCGGCGGGCCCGTGATGGAATCGCACCATCTTCCCTTTTCAAGCGCCCAATGCGCTACCTGGCGGTCATACCCGTGCTTTACATAATCGGCTCCATGGTCACCGCCGGGTGTCCCTTCTCCG
>JBEKJU010000094.1:0-11540 GCA_050011095.1 Syntrophorhabdales bacterium | reverse complement strand
ACGGGGCGGGAAGCGGACAAAGCGCGCGACGCAAGGCAATGTTCCCGGCGCTGGAGACGAAAGTAGTCTTTCCCGGAGAGAAAGAGGGCCGTAGGTTCCAAATGCGTTTGCCCTGATTTCGGTAGCGCTTGTGTATTTTGGAAAAATGTCTTATAATACGAAACTGACAATCGGGGCGTAGCGCAGCTTGGCTAGCGCACCAGTATGGGGTGCTGGTGGTCGCTGGTTCAAATCCAGTCGCCCCGATTTTGTTTTTCAGCACTTGGTGACACCTCTTGCTCATCCTCCTATCCAACGATGATGGCGTGGATTCTGAAGGACTCCACGCCCTGAAGGAATCCCTCGCACCGACCGACGAGGTGTGGGTTGTCGCGCCTGAGGCGGAGCGGACCTGCATCGGCCACGCGATTACCCTACACAAACCGCTTCGCGTCAAGGACTTGGGCGGGGGCGTGTTTTCGACGAACGGCACACCCGCCGATTCGGTGCTCCTCGCGTTGAGCGTCGTCTTGCCGAAAAGGCCCGACCTCATCATAGCGGGCATCAACAAGGGCCCGAACATGGGGCGCGATGTCGCCTACTCGGGCACCGTGGCAGCGGCGAAGGAAGGGGGCTTCGCGGGAATCGCCTCCCTGGCCGTATCCCTGAACGCAAGGAAGGATTTCCTCTTTCCCGACGCCTGTCGCGCGGTCCTCGACGTCGTCGCGAGGGTGCGCGCCTCCGGCCTCCCCCCTTCGACGTTCCTCAACGTGAACATTCCCAACGTCCCTCGCGGGGCCATAAAGGGTTTTATGGTGACAAGTCTTGGAAAAAGGATTTATAATGATAATATAATCGAGAGAAGAGACCCGAGAGGCGGCACATATTATTGGATCGGCGGGGATGGCGAGCGGTTCGAGGCCATCGAGGGTACCGATCTTCACGCGGTCGATCAAGGTTATATATCTCTTACCCCTCTTCACTGGGACCTCACTAGCTATGTGACTATGGCGGAATTCAAAGACATATTCAAGGTAAAGGGTTAGTGCGGTACTACATAGAGAACTTCGGATGCCAGATGAACGAGCACGACATGGAGAAGGTGAACCACCTTCTCCATGTCGCCGGTTTTGACACAGCGCCCGGCCTCGAAGAGGCAGGTATCGTCATCGTCAATACGTGCTGCATCCGCGAGAAGGCGGAGCAGAAATTCTATAGCCTCATGGGCAGGCTGAGGGGCCTGAAGAGAAAGAGGGACGTCGTGCTCGGTGTGATGGGCTGCATCGCCCAGCTCGAAAAGGAGAAGCTGCTGGAACGTCTCCCCTTCATCGATTTTTCTCTGGGTCCCGCGAGCATTCACCTCGTGGCCGAGGCTGTTCACGCAGGCCTCGCGAAGAGGCGGTTTTTTGATTTCTCGGATAACGGCTGCCTCTCCTCCCTTTACGTGCGGCCGGGAAATATCAACGGGCGCATAAAGGCGTACGTGACCATCATGAAGGGGTGCAACAACTACTGCAGTTATTGCATCGTCCCCTTTGTTCGGGGGCGCGAGAAGAGCAGGCCCAGCGGGGACGTCCTCGATGAGGTGCGTGAGCTTGTCGCCTCGGGCGTGAAAGAGGTGGTGCTCCTGGGTCAAAACGTGAACTCCTACAACAAGGGGGGGGACGATTGTTCCTTTCCCGACCTTCTGAGGGGCATGGACGGAATCGCGGGCCTTGAAAGGATACGGTTCGTCACCTCCCATCCGAGGGACCTCTCCGATGAGCTGATCGACTGCTTCGGGGGCGTGAAGAAGCTGTGCGAGCACATCCACCTCCCCTTCCAGTCGGGCTCGAACAGGATACTGCACCTCATGAACAGGGGCTATACAATAGAGGAGTACAGGGGGAAGATCGCGAGGTTGAAGGAGACCTGCGGCGGGATCGCCGTGACGGCCGACTGCATCGTCGGCTTCCCCGGCGAGGAAGAGGCGGATTTCAGGCAGAGTATGGACCTCGTGGAAAAGACGGGCTTCGACGGGATCTTCTCCTTCTGCTTTTCGCCCCGCCGGCATGCGCGGGCATCACTGCTGCCCGATCCGGTGCCGGCCCATGTGGCGCGGCGCCGGCTGGGCGAGCTTCAGGCGGTGCAAAAGGGGATCACCCGCGACATATTCACGGGTATGGAAGGTGCGATGTCAGAGGTGTTGGTGGAGGGGGTGAGCAAGGGCTCACAGGCGGAGCTGACCGGACGAACAAGGACGAACCGGATCGTAAATTTTCAAGGCCCTGCGCACATGATAGGGGAACTGGTGGAGCTGGAGATCGTCAAGGGCTATGCCAACTCCCTGCGCGGCGCGAAGCCGAGAATAAATGACCCTGCTGCAAGCAGCAGAGTATCCAAGACAACGAGCGGAGCGAGTCTTTGAGCAGGAGTCTCTGCGGGCTTTGCCCGTAGAGGGGCGACCGGGTACCCGCGAAGTGGGTGTCCCAATAATTGCCGGCGGAGCGAAGCGGAAAGAGATTCTCCCTGCAGCAAGCTGCAGGGAATCCGCAAGTTGAAGGAGGCTTAAGACATGCTGAAGGAGATGAAAGTCGCAGGCATCACCGTCGACCCTTTCACGAATACACCCATCGTGATCCTGAAGGACCTGGAAGAGAAGGAGGTTCTCCCCATATGGATCGGCCTCCTCGAGGCGTCGAGCATCGCCACGGCCCTCGAAAACGTGCAGACTCCGAGACCCATGACCCACGACCTCCTGAAGAACGTCCTCGACAACCTGGACGTCAAGGTTGTCAAAATAGAGGTCAACGACCTGAAGGACAACACGTATTATGCAATGATCCATCTGGAGATCGACAAAAAGAGGCTCGTAATCGACGCGCGGCCTTCCGACGCCATAGCACTGGCCCTTAGGGTGGGCGCCTCGATATTCGTAGACGAGAACGTGATCAAGAAATCGGCCAAGGTAGAGCTTTCCAAGAAAGAGGATAAGGTAGTTGTCGACACGAGCGAATGGGAGGAGATCCTGGAAAACCTGTCGCCCGACGATTTCGGCAAGTACAAGATGTGACGGGGAAGCGAAAAGGATGATAGACCTCCATACCCATTCTATACTGAGCGACGGGGAGCTTGTACCGTCGGAACTGGCCAGAAGGGCGCAGGTCAGGGGCTACAGGATAATCGGCATCTCGGATCATGCCGACTCCTCGAACATGGCCCAGGTCATCGCCTCGCTCCTTAAGATCAGGGACAGAATGGAGTATTACCGGACCATCACGATCATTCCGGGTGTCGAGATCACTCATGTGCCGAAGGCCCTCATCGGCGAACTCGTCACGGAGGCGAGGAGGCTAGGCGCCATGTATGTGGTCGTCCACGGCGAAACCCTGTCGGAACCCGTCGAGGAGGGGACGAACCACGAGGCCATCCTGGCGCGCGCCGACATACTCGCCCATCCGGGGCTCATCACAGAGGAGGATGCGAGGCTCGCGCGGGAGAGGAACGTCCTTCTTGAGATCACCGCGCGGAAAGGTCATTGCCTTTCGAATGGCCATGTCGCGCGGATTGCCTTTGAGACCGGGGCCCCCCTCATCTACAGCACCGATTCCCATGGGCCCTCCGATCTAACGTCCGAAGAGGAGGCAAGGAAGATCGTATTGGGCGCGGGGCTTTCAGCCGATGCGTTCGGCCTGATGCAGCAGCATGCCCTCGAACTCGTGAAAAGGGCCGTGGAGGTGCGGAGATGAAGCTTTCCATAGACCCCGCGGTACAAAAGATACCCTTCTACCCGAAGGCGGCCCTCTACGGGGCGGAGGCCGACTGGGTCCGTCTTGCATCGAACGAGAATCCCTACCCGCCTTCCGCGCGGGTCATCGAAAGTATCGTGAACGCCCTCTTCGACATGAACAGGTACCCGGAGAGCGAGTTCGAGCTAAAAAGCCTTCTGGCCGGGAAATACGGGCTCAAGCCGGGGAATGTCCTGATCGGCAACGGGTCGAACGAGATGATCGAGACGGTGTTCCGGGGCCTCAAGGCCGACGGACGGAACGGCGTCCTGGTGACCGATCACAGTTTCGCCTTCTACCGCATCGCCGCATGCATCTACGGGTACGAGGTGCGATCCGTGCCCCTCGACGCCCTGCGTCTCGACCTCATGCGGCTCGCTGGTGCGGTCAACGAACTGACACGGGTTATTTTCCTCTGCAACCCCAGCAATCCCACGGGCGGCATCTTTACCGACCGCGAATTCGCCGCATTCCTCGCCGTCCTTCCGCCGGAGATACTTGTCGTCGTCGATGAGGCCTACGCGGAATTCTCCGACAGCGCGCACTTTCCCCGGTCCGTGAGCTACATCGACGAGCACCCGGTGCTCGTACTGAAGACCTTCTCGAAGGCCTACGGTCTCGCGGGCCTCCGCGTCGGCTACGGGATGGGCGAGGAATCGCTCGTCTCCTTCCTCGAACGGACCAAACAACCCTTCAGCGTCAACATGATGGCGCTTATCGCCGCCAGGGCCGCCCTTGCCGACGAGCGCCACTTGACCAAAGTCCTCGATAACAACCGGAAGGGAAAGGAATACCTCTACAACGCCCTGAAGGCGCTGGGGCTCGAATTTTTTCCTTCCGAGGCAAATTTCGTCCTTATCAGGATCGGACCCGATGCCGAGGCCCTGGTGAACAGGCTTTTCGAGAAAAAGATCCTGATCCGTTGGCTCGGCGGATACGGGCTCGGTGACTATGTAAGGGTCACCGTTGGAACAATGGACGAAAACAAGGTGTTCATCGAGGCGCTGAAGAGGTTGCGAGGCTGAAGAGAAGGGGGCTGATCATCACGATCGACGGGCCGGGCGGGGCCGGGAAGAGCACCGCGGCGAAGAGGCTCGCGTCTTCCATCGGCTACAGGTACCTCGACACGGGCGCCATGTACCGCGCCATCGCCTACGCCTACTCGAGGGGCCGGCCCCCCGACCTGGACGCCTTTCTGGGCGGCCTGCGCCTCGAATTTTCCTTTGACACGGTGACGACCGTATCCCTCGATGGGGAAGACATCTCGGAGCGGATCAGGACCCCCGAGATCGCCCTTCTCGCGTCCTCCCTCTCACAGGACGTGCGGGTAAGGACCCACCTGACGAGGCTCCAGCGGCAGATAGGGGCCTCCGGAGGGATCGTCGTCGAGGGAAGGGACACGGGCTCCGTGGTCTTTCCCGACGCGGACGTGAAATTCTATCTGGACGCCGATATCGGGGAGCGGGCGAAAAGGCGTCACGCGGAGCTTGCGGGGGGCGATCCCCATGAGGACATCCGAAAGGTGAGAGAGGAGATGGAGAAGAGGGACAGGGCCGATTCGGAGCGGGATATCGCTCCCCTCATTCGACCGGACGGCGCGTTTTACGTGGATACGACAGGGAAGACCATCGGGGACGTGGTCAAGGCCCTGGAGGCGAGGGTGCGCGAGGCGCAGGGATGAGAGAGGCGATCAAGACCCGTCATATCGGTTTCTGCTTCGGTGTCAACCGGGCCGTGACGAAGGTGCTGAAGGAGGCTGAAAGGAGAAAAGAGACGGTCCACACCCTCGGGCCCCTTCTCCATAACCCGCAGATGGTAGACATGCTGAGGGAGAGGCATATCGAGCCCATCGATGACGTATTCATGCTCGAAAAGGGCGTGGTGGCCTTCCGGTCCCACGGTATCCTGAAAGAGGAAGAGGAGCACATACGGGCCAAGGGCCTTGAGGCAATCGACACGACCTGCCCTTTCGTCAAGAGGGTCAGGACATGTGCCCTCGCCCTCCGGAGGAAGGGCTACAAGGTTGTGATTGCAGGGGATGAGCGCCACCCGGAAGTAAAAAGTGTGTTGAGTTATTTGGGCAATGATGGTATGGTATTACATAATTCGTTCTCCATTGCAGCCAAAAAGATCGGCGTGGTATGCCAGACCACGCTGGATCAGGAAACACTCTCGGAAGTGGTGGGTTCGCTGGTGGTCAGGGCGGAGGAACTCCGGGTTTACAATACCATTTGCGAAAGCACGAGCGTGAGAAGGGCTGAGGCAATCGAGCTGGCAGGCCGGACCGACGCTATGATGATCGTGGGCGGCAAGAACAGCTCCAATACGACGAAGCTGTATGCCGTCGTCAAGCGGATACAGCCTCGGACCTATCATATCGAAACCGAAGACGAGATCCTGCCCGAATGGCTGGCCGGTGTCGAGAAGGTGGGAATTGCAGGGGGGGCATCAACCCCTGATTTAATCATAGAGCGAGTGGAGAGGCGTGTAAAAAATCTTTAGGGGGAAATGCATGGTAGACACCGTTGATACCAGCACACAGAAAGATAAAACTGAAGAGGAGATGGAGGAACTCTATGAAACCTCCATGAAGAACCTTCAGGAAGGGAACATCATAAGGGGGAGGGTACTCGATATAACCGGCGATTCGGTGATCGTCGATGTGGGGCTCAAGTCCGAGGGCAGGATCTCCCTGGGCGAATTTATTGATAAATCCGGGGAACCCACCGTGCATGTGGGCGACGAAATCGAAGTCATGGTCATGGGCACGGAAGCGAAAGACGGGCTTCTCATGCTCTCGAAAGAGCGGGTCGACGGCATCAAGTTCTGGCAGATGATAGACAGATCCCTGGAAGACGGGACACCCGTTGAAGGCGCGGTGGTTTCCGAGGTGAAGGGCGGGTTCATCGTCGACATCGGCGTGAATGCCTTTCTCCCCATATCCCAGGTCGATATAAAGCCGGTAAAGAATCCGGCCTCTTTCATAGGGCGTCACCTCAAGTACAAGGTGATAAAGGTCAACCAGAAGAAGGCGAACGTCATCGTCTCCCGGCGCATGCTCATGGAGGAGGAGAAGGAGAGGAAGAGGAAAGAGTTCTGGAAGAACGTGAAGGACGCACAGGTCATATACGGCTTCGTCAAGAGCATCACGGACTACGGGGCCTTCATCGACTTAGGCGGCGTCGACGGTTTCCTCTATGTCAACGACATCACGTGGGGCAGGATCACCCACCCGAAGGAGTATCTGAAGCTCGGCGATGAGGTGAAGGTCAAGGTGATGACCATCGACCACGAAAAGCACAAGGTATCGGTCAGCATCAAGGACTTGAAGGGTGATCCCTGGGCGCACATCGAAGAAAAGTATCCCGTGGGGTCGCGCGTGAAGGGCAAGGCCGTCGGAGTCGTGGAGTACGGCGTATTCGTGGAGCTTGAACCTGGGCTCGAAGGTCTCCTCCACGTGAGTGAGATGAGCTGGGACAAAAAGGTGAGGAACCCGTCGAAGCTCGTCTCGAAGGGCGACGCCCTCGAACTCCAGATACTGGATATCGACACGGAGAAGAAGAGGATATCCCTTGGGCTGAAGCAGTTGATGCCGGACCCGTGGAAAGAGCTTGCGGACAAATATCCCCCCGGCTCGGTGGTGAAGGGCAAGGTGAAGAATTTCACGGATTTCGGGCTTTTTGTAGGCATGGAGGACGGCATAGACGGACTCGTCCACATATCCGAGATATCCTGGTCGCGGAGAAAGAACGTCGTCGCCGAGAGTTACAAGAAGGGGGCCACGGTCGACGCCCTCGTGCTCAATATCGACGCCGAGCAGAAGAAGTTTTCCCTGAGCATAAAGCGGCTCAAGGAGGACCCGTGGAAGGGGCTTTTGGATCGATACCACGTCGGTGACGTCGTGGAGGGCTATGTGACGAGCATCACCGATTTTGGTGTTTTCGTGGAGATTGAAGAGGGCATCGAAGGACTGATCCATCTCTCCGAGATCGATAACGGCAAAGGAAAGCACCCCTCGGAGCTTTTCAGCATCGATGATCAGGTGAAGGCCATGGTGATCAACGTCGATGAGAGAGACAAGAGAATAGGCCTCTCGACGAAGGCGCTGAAAAGGGCCGAGGACAAAAGGGAGACCAGCAGTTTCTCCAGGGAGGAGACGCGCGCCTTTTCCACGCTCGGAGACCTTCTCGAACCTGCGATGAAGAAGAACAACAGGAATAACGACTATTAGAGGATCGCCGTGGACGGAGGTTTCCATGCCCATAAAGAAGGAACTGCTTGACATCCTCTGCTGTCCCAAATGCAAGGGGGATATCGAGGTGACGGCTGAGGGGGACGGCCTGGTCTGCCACGCCTGCAAACTCCTCTACCCGATAAAGGACGACATCCCCATTATGCTCATCGATGAGGCCACACCGGTCAAGGAGTAAGGCAAAAGAAGGGACTCCTCGGTCCGTGCCCCGGATAAGGGTGCCCTTCGGCCGCGCCTTCTTCAAGGGGCCCGGTCGTCCACCGCAGGTCCGTCACGGGCGTCATCCCGCACTGCCTTTCGGGTTCGCCCATCCAGCAGGTTAGCGCCTCCCGCACTCAGGATAGCCGATAGCCAATGAAGATAGTCGATTTCTTCCTCATCTGCCTCATAAGGGCCTTTCAGCAGGTCCTCCGCGTCCTCCCCGAGAGGGTCTGCGTCGCGATGGGCGTCCTTATGGGGAGGCTGGGCTATCTGTTCTTGCGAAAAAGGCGCCTCGTGGCGATCGCCAACGTCATGAGGATATCGCCCGGCATCTCGTTGTCCCGTGCCGAAGCGCTGGCCCGAAGCTGCTTCGAGAAGCTCGGCGTCAACCTTTTCGAGACGCTCCTCTTCCAGTACATACCGCCCGGGGAATACGGGACGCGGTTTCACCTGGAGACGCGGGGGAACGTCGATGAGGTCCTAGGGGCGGACCAGGGCATCCTCGCCCTCGGGTTTCACTATGGGAACTGGGAGATAACGGGCATCACGTCCTTCCTCCTCAAGCGGCAGATCGTCGCCCTTGCCCGGCCCCTGAAGGGGCACCCCGCCCTGAACGGCTTTCTGAACGGCCTTCGCGCCGCGACAGGCCTCACCATCATCCCGAACAGGGAGACCGCGCGGGACGTGATCCGACTCCTCAGACAGCACCATATGGTTGCGTTCCTTGGCGATCAAAGGGAGAAGCGGTCGAAGGCGGTCTGGGTCGAGTTTTTCGGCGAGAAGGTGCCGACGTCGAAGGGGCTGGTCGCCATCGCAATGAAGACGGGTTTTCCCATTGTCCCCATCTACGCGAAAAGGGACGGGTTTCTCCGGTACACGGTCGTCTATAACGAGCCGCTCTACGTCGAGCGGAAGGGGGCGCCCCTCGATGAGCTGATCTACCGGAACGCGAGGCGAATCAACGCCTTCCTCGAAGGGATAGTGGCGGAGCGGCCCGACGAGTGGTTCCTCGTCCACCGGCGCTTCGGCCGGGGGACGTAGGGGTCTCTTTCTCTCTGGCGCACACCTGCCTACGAATCCTCAGAAGAGGATACCACTCGGGGCAGCTCAACCCAATTCATCCCCGGCCGTCCTGATCACCTTCCAGACCGCAGAGAAGTCAAGGTCGCCCTCCCCTGCCGAGATCGCCTCGTCAAAAAGTTCCTTCACCGGTTTTCCCACGATGAGGCGCTTTCCCGCCCGCGCGGAAAGCTCGGCGAGGTAGCGGAGGTCCTTATCCATGAGGGCGGACGAAAAGTGGGCGGAGAAATCTTCATTGGCGAGCTTCTCCTTCTTTGCGCTGAGGACGGCGGAACTTCCCGCGCCCGCCGAGAGGACATCGAGCATGCGGGTCCTCTCCAGCCCCGCGGCTTCGCCCAGAAGCAGGGCCTCGGCGATGGCGGACATGAAACAACCCAGCACGAAATTGTTGATCAGTTTCATGCGCGTAGGCTGTCCAGGCTCATCAAAGTAGAAGATGGTCCGCGCAAATTTATCGATGAGCGGCACCGCCCGGTCCAGGGCGGTCCTATCCCCGCAGATAAGGGCGGTGAGGTTTCCCTGTTGGGCGGGAATAACGCTCCCGAGCAGGGGGCTCTCCACATAGAGGCCGCCCTTTTCGGCGACGGCCCGACGGAAGCCGGGCGGGGCGTCAAAGTGGTTCGTCGTCAGATCGACGATGACCTTGCCGGCGCAGTCCGCGTTAAGGAGGCCGTCAGTACCGCCCAGCACCTCCTCTACCCCCGCGCTATCGAAAAGGCTCAAGAAGACTATATCAACCTGCTTCACAAGAAGGGCCGGTCGGCCGCGCGAACCGCCAAAATCGTCCATCTTTTCGGGTATCCTGTCCCATACCACCAGTTCCACCCCCTCGGAAAGCAGCCTTTTCGCCATTTCCTTGCCGAGATGGCCGAGTCCGATCCATCCGATTTTCATGATCCCTCCTGTTCCGCGACGCTGTGGCGGTCCCTTCCTCCCCGGCGGCGATGGGTAAGGCGGGACCGGCGGAACGCGCGTCCGGCGGAATTTCCTCACTCACTCGGGACAGGACGCCCCCTTTTGGACCCACTCCACCATTTTCCCGAGGAACGCGTCGTACGTCATGGGCACGGCCGCCCTTCCCTCGCCCGGATTCCAGCCCCATACAACGAGAGGCGTCTTCAGATGCTCGATTATCTGCTCCGGGGTCCTGCCCCCGTTCTGCTCCGGGTCCTTGAGCTGACGGCAAAGCTGCCCCGGTGTTCTCTTCTCGAAGACCATTCGCATCCCGGCCGACGGCATTCCCCAGTCTTTGGCGCCGGGCGGCAGATGGCGCCCTTTAAGGTTCGATGATTGATGACACCCTTCGCACCGGGCCCCGGCCTTGCCCTGGCCGTCGGGGCCCCTCTTCACGCTCATGGCGTGCGGCGCCCCCTGGTTTCCCTGAAGGGGGGCATCTCCGACAGGGTGACAGTTGACGCATCTCGGGTTGAAGAATACCTGCGAGGCCTCAAGAAACGCCCTGGCCGAGCCGGCATCGTCCCTCACTGTCTGCGCGTATGCGGCGCTGGATTCCATCGCGCCGGGGCACAGCCCGCGAAAGCCGCTTTCACCGAAATGGGCCCCAACGGGCACGCCGAGGGCGACCAGGATAAGCGCAAGGCGCATAAGCCGTGCGTGTTCCCGGCTTGTGCCTGTCTGCCTAATGATAGTTCTCCTTATCTCTCGCAAAAAGCGCAAGGCGCCTCCTGCTCACGGTATACGCCGGGGTGACGCAGGAGCGGACAGCCTCCCCGTCTATATGGACGGTACAGGCGCCGCAGATCGACATGCCGCAGCCGAACTTGGTTCCCGTGAGGCCGAGATGCTCCCGGATCACCCACAAAAGGGGCGTATCCGGATCGGCCGCCACCCTGTACTCCCTGCCGTTGATCTTAAGCCTCAATGTCCCGATCCCTCCGTCGCCATCCGTTCCGGCATGGACGGGCCCCCCTCCCGCTCATCGTCGTTCTTTCCGGCCCCTGCCTGCCGCGCTTCACCACGTTCCCTATCCTTTGCGGCCTGCCGGGCCCCCTTTTCGGCGGATCGTATTTCCCTTCACATAATCTAACCCCCGGACATCGCTTGTCAACGTGTGCAGGTCGACCCCCGCAATTTCCGGTGAACGTAAAGGACGGGGCAGCGTTCAACTTGCGGATTCCATGCAGCTTGCTGCAGGGAGAATCTTTTTCCGCTTCGCTCCGCCGGCAATTATTGGGACACCCACTTCGCGCGACCCACTGTGTGGGTACCCCGCGGTCGCCCCCTCTGCGGGCAAAGCCACG
>JBEKJU010000093.1:0-19292 GCA_050011095.1 Syntrophorhabdales bacterium | reverse complement strand
AAAAGCGCGTAAAGACTTTACCAGCGGTTCGGGCAGCCGCGCCGGGCACCTGATGAGATGGAACGAGGGACGCATGCGTGAGCACCGGGTTCCGAGTTTTCGAGCGTCCCTCTCAACACCATGGTCGGTAGTGCCGTATCATTTATCGGGATACCCGCAGGGCGGTACGGAGGTGTGAAAAAATTGACTGGCGACCGGCCGGGGTACCTTCCGGGTCGTCCGGTAGAGCGAAGGGGCCGTAATCCCGCGCAGGCGGGACATCCGGGATTTTCCATCCCTTACTAACTGCCCGGACGTGCGGTTTCCACCCCCGGATTCAAACCTTCCGGGGCAGGCTTGGTGACGACCAAAAGACGATGTTTTCATACCGATCCTTTCCCCCGTATGCAGCAGGGTGCAGGAGTGTTTTGTTTCTCCTAGGATACGAGATTTTATCGCTGCCGATAAGAACTACCTTCTAATCTTATTGGTGTTATGTTATAATGAATCGTCATGAACGATGACAAGAAATTGGTCAACAAGAAGAGGAGCGCCATCGCGAAAATTGCTGCGGAGTTCTTCAGCAAAAAGGGATATGCGGAAACGAGCATGGATGATATTGCTGCTGCTGCGAAGCTGAGCAAAGGTGGTATATATCATTACTTCCCCAGCAAGACAGAGGTGCTCTATTTTATTGTGGACAATTTTATGGACATAGTGCTGAAAGACCTGGAGGAGGATCTCAGCACTATGGACGATGGGCTGGAAACAGTGAAAAGGGTCATCCATCGTCATGTCGAGCTATATCCGAAGCACATCGCCGAGGCGAAAACCCTGATCAACGCCGTACACAACCTTCCGCCGAAATCTTTTAAAAGGATCGCCGCGAAAGAGAAGGAGTATTTCCGCATTACAGCAGATGCGCTCTCCGGATACCTGGGCCCTTCCGTAGGAAAGAACGAGGCAAAGGCCATCACGTTCATTCTCCTCGGCATGTGTAACTCGATCTATGCCTGGTACAACCCGCACAGCCGGGTGAATCCCAAGCAATTGTCACAGATGATGTTCGACCTTCTTCTCGACGGCATTTGCGGCATCTCGAAAAACTCCGCAAATTACCAGGCCAAATTGTCAGAATAGACAGTGGAGAATACCCTGAAAGGGGTCTGCACGGGTATTGCGGAACGACACGAGATCCATTTCGTGGAGATTGGACGACGTTGCCATCACCTGATACCGAGTTGCATTCAAAGGCATCCACCCACGCCTCTTCGACTTGTACGTCGAGGAAAGCTTTTATGCGACAACAAAGGCGTGGCGAAGAAGGCGATTCGGTATGACGCCTTCGAAACCTCATGCCATATACCTTTCGAGTACCTCTGCGAGCGTGCCTCTGAACGGACCCTGGGCCTCCATCTTTATCGAGGTCAGAACCGCGGCGAATTTCAAGGACTCCTGAACGGAGTAATCCAGCCTTCGCGCCAGGTATGCCCCGATTAGCGTGTCGCCGCGGCCGGTCCTTCCCTGAATGCTCCTGTTGCAGAATTTCTCAAAATAGTTTTTCCCTTCGCGGCGCGCGAGTACTCCGTCCGCTCGCGTTATTACCGTTTCGCGGCTCCCCCAGCCGTCGAGCATCTCCGCCGCGGTGAACAGATCGTCCGTGCCTGTCAGCCATCTGGCCTCATTCACATCCAGTTTCACGCAATCGACCATACGGAAGATGTCCCGTTTTTCCGGCACATCCCGATAGTGAACGGCCCCCGACGTCCGGTCAACCCGCCAGACAAAGCCCTGCATATCGACTGATAACCGGAATCCTCGTCCCTTGAGCGCTTTCATGAAATCAAGAGTAAACTCCTGGTCGCTCAAACCACCAAGGTGGACGAGACACGGCTCCAGATGCGGCATCTCCTCTATGCGGAAATATCCGGCGCTCGTGATGAGAAAGAGCTGGCGCTCGTCGACATCGGCAGTGGGCTAGATGACCCGCATCCTGCTGGTCTCGTTTGCCGGCTGCACATACACATCGATCCCGGCGGACCGCAAGGGTTCGAGACAGGCGTGATCGGCTCGGGCCATCCTCGTGATCACGAGAAGTTTTTTACCGAAGGGCGCGGCTGCCATTGCTCCGAAGAACGACGCGCCCCCGTATACATATTCCGGCTCTCCCTGGAAGGGTTCAATTTCCCCTGCTGCCACATGGCCGACGAATATAATGTCATATCGGTGCATCTCTTCCTTTTTCATTCAAGCTGACCGGACCCCCTGTGGTTTTGTCGGCAAGGCGGAGTTATACCGGGTTGCCTTCTTCGTCCCATTGTTGTTGCCGCATCAAAGCTCTCGTTACGGGAAGGTGTCGAAAGGCAAAATCCGCGGGATGGGACGGACCGATGCTATCGCGCAAGCCCCCGAGAACCGAGGGGGCATATCTGTTGGCGGCGAAAGACAAAGCTTCTATTAGCAGACCACGCGGCAGTAAAACCGCCGCCCCGGAAAAACCGGTCTAGAGGGACTTCTTCATGACGAACGTCGCAAGGTAGTCACAGGCGCCGTCATCTTCAAGGCTGTTCACCTTCATTTCAACGGAGCACGGGATGCGCAGCTCCTCCGCAATCCCTTCGAAGAAAGGGGTGAGCGTGGGCCATGTGAGATACCCGGCTATGTTCAAGCTCTTGGCGATGCGGTAGTACCTGCAGGCGCCGAAGATTCTCACCACGGTTTCTTCCGGGGTATAGCTGAGGAATGCGAAATTGTATTCCGGACTGCTCGTATACACGGCCGTGACGAACACCATTGCCAGGGCGCGGCTGTCCGGGGGTATGGAGACACCCATTTCCCGGGCCTCTGCCGCCTTCAGATGCCCAAGCTCGTGGAAGAGGTCTTTCGAGACGGTGTCGACTTTGTCCCATCCGCATTGCAGCCCCAGGTGTTTCAAGCCGATCCCGTAAAATGCCGCGGTAACGTTTGAAAGCTTTCGGGCCAATACCTCCGCGTTCGGCGGATACACCGTGCCCACAAGGTGCTGCTCCAGATCGGCATCGGGATACGTGTCTTTCCCGCGCATACCCTTCATCCGCTCATACTCCGGGTTTCGCTCCATTGCTCGAGCCCTCCTTATGGCAAAATTATGTGGCTTCCTGCACCGTGATTATACCACCTCGCGCGCCCGTGAACTACCTTGCGAAAGAATTGCGTGGTCTCCATCCCCATCTGGCCCTTGTTCGCTGCGTCCTTTGTAAGTGTCAAAGGTGGAGCCAGTGTATTTTGAGACCAAATCGAAGCATGGGGATGAGCATTGACCCGTTGTTCGGGAGGCCCTCAAAAACGACCTCCTTCGACATATGGCGGATGCACGCGTGCTTCACGACGGCAGGAACGATGGGGTCAACGGAGTGTGGCTCCCCGGTGCATTGAACGGAAATACCTCAATGGCGGAAAAAACCCCACAGAGGATCAAGATTGTCTTGACAAAATACGTATTACAGAGTATAACATAAACAGCTGCTGAAAAAGCCAAACTATCCGCAAGGATAGGACGGAAAGCACCGGGTCTTTCACCGTGGATACTGCCCTCCTTTTACGAGATCGCCGGGGCCGCCAGACAGCCCAAGAAAGCCGAAAGGGGTTTCTTTCATGGAGGCGTTGGCGGTCGGGACAACCAGTATTGTTGTTCGTGGGGAAAGGCGTTCACCTCTCAGGCGCCTTGACTTCGCCCCCGCAATACGGACAAGACATGAGGTAGTGGAAATACCGGTTGCGTCGATAACGAATATCGACCGGTTCCCACGATTCGCTGCAGCCCTGAAACCAGATGTCAGCCTGAATGAGCCCCTCAGGACCATGGCGATAGCAGCGTACCGGCGCAACATGACCGCGCCGGCTTCAGGAGCGCAAGGCGCTCTTCTCATCGATACATATCTCTAGAAGCATGCGGGGTTATCCGTGCGAGCATTCCGTCCCTGTTAAGCCCTTGTACTTCCTATAGACAGCTTCCGGATGTTCCGCGTCAATCCGAATCTCCCGGGATCACTGATCGCCTCGTTGATACGGCTCCCGATAACCGGGTAGATGGTCCCTTCGGAACTTATCCGGAAGGCTTTCTCGTCCTTATATGAAGCTCACGGCGCAGGATGTCGAGAATTCAAAAGCCCTCAATCCGAGGGAACCTGCGGGGCTCGGGTCCGTCTCCGAGTAACACCCCCTGCAGAATGCAGACAAAAGGGATAATTCAGGCCGATGGTGCCTTACTGAGGCACCTTGACCCAGCTCTTGTCGGGATCGAATGCGTTCATCGCGAGAGCGGCGTGTTTCGAGTCTTTGCCCAGGTCTTTCTGGTAGACGATTCCGTCCTGGTTCACGATGAAGGTCATGACGCCTGAAGAGCCGTATTTGGCCGGGTATGCGACGATGGCGAACCCTCCGATCATCTTGCCTCCAACCACATAGTCCCTTGCGCCCCCGGGTGCGTCCTTGCCCTGGGTCTTGAGAATCCTGTAGAAGTACCCATGATAAGGGGCGGATTCGCCTCCCAATGGTTCACCGCCGTAGCCCGCCTCCCTCGCAGAGGCGAACATCGGTCCCATGGGGCTCTGCTCCTGGCCTTCCATGGCCTCCCAATAGAGACCGTCATGCGCGCCGGGCGCGCTGACAAACTTTTGCGCGTACTCAAGAAGGCCCTTTCCCTGACGGCCCTTCTGCATGGCATACTCCTGCTGGGCGTCGACATAGGCGAGGCAGACCTGGATCGCGTTCAGCTCGTTCCTGCCGACCCTCCGCGCCAGTATCTCCTGTCTGCCCGCCTTTGTATCGAATATCCAGCGGCTGCCGGCTTTCACTATGGGAATAGGAAAAGGCCACTCGTCATTGCCCGTATAGAGCATGACCTTGCCGGAGACATCCTCCAGTCTGCTCTTCTCTTCATAGCGCTTGACGAACCGTCGGTGCCCTTCTTTATCTTCCACCGGATCGCCCGACAGGACAATATCCTTGCTTCCGGGGCCGAATATCCCGAGGAGCGCCTTGGTATCATCAGCCTTGACCGCGTCGGCCATTGCCTTGACCGCCTCTCCGGGTGAAGAAAAGCTCTTCTGGCGCGGAGATTTCGCATGAGCGCTCCCGCAGGCGAAAACAATGACCAGGACGGCTGCTATGACGAAGAGCCCCTTTTCTTTGGCATCTCTGAATCGCGACATCACCATATCCTCCATAGCGAATTGATCTTTCTAAAATTGAGCGCTCACTTATGTCCATCGCCATGTGAAGCACCACCGCCGGAAGCTTTGCCGGAAGAGGTTCTGTTGCCGGCGGGGGCAGGGCCATGGGCACTCGATAAGCTTTGATGGCCTCGACTACTCGCCTGCCGTGTTTGATTGCCGGGACTGCCGCTGCCAAAGGCCGTCGGACTTCGCAACCCCTGTACCCCCTGCGGTCCGGGGCTGGAGACCTGCCTGGGCGCCGCAGGCCTGGCCTGAGCAGGCGTCGCTGCAACCCTCGGCTGCGCAGATGTCTGCCGGCCAAACTGCTGCGCAACGGACGGGGTACGGTAGGCGACTCCGCCCCGGTGAGCCGGGTCATGCCTCCACGCCCCCTGGCCGCCGCCTCCCGTGGTCACGTGACTCACGTACCGGTTTCTGTTTATACGATTATTGAAGCGCACGTTCCTCGTGACGTTTATCATCACGCCGTGGCGATGCCAGTCGAAGCCGCCCCACGCATAGCCCCAGGCGAGGCCGAGCGCCACTCCGAAGCCGATGAACCCGCCTGTAATGACCACCCCCGGGGGATAATAGTAGTAAGGCGGGTATGCCGGCCACCACCACGGGCCGTAGGCGACCGTAGGATCGTATACGGGCACGTAGATCGCCTGGGGAGTAGCAGGCTCGATGGCGATTGCCTGGCTCTGGGGATCTACCACGACCATCTCCTGGCTCGTAGTCTGAAGGTAGCCCTGGCCCTGGGCCCGCTGTCTGAGCTTCTGGACGGTATCCATCACCTGGTCCTTTTGCGCAAGGAAAGCGTCTCCGAGTTTTTGCGTCCACTCGAGCCTGTCATTCAGCATCTGCAGGACGGTGGGGAAATTTACCAGCGATTTCACGCTCGGGTCCCAGTTCTGTTGCTCCAGCGCAGCCGCGAGCTGGTCCCCCGGCAAGTTCGGGTTCTCCTGGACCCAGCGGGCTGCCTGAACGACCTCAAGGGGGTAGGTGGCCGCCATCAGAACCTGCACCAGCAGATCGTCCGGATAGAGTGCGATGGGCGCAAGCATCTGGTCCAACTCCTCCTGCCTGAAAGTCGGCTGTCCGCCGGGGTCCTGGCCCTGCGCCATGATCCCTCCGGGCGGTGCGGCCAGCAGCAATGCCAGTGACCACAGTAACAAACGGGCGTATATACCTCTTTTGCTTTTCATTGCTTTCTCCCCTCTCGGTGTTCCTCTCTATGCCTGTTCCCGGTAACAACGTCTTCCTTTTCCGTCTTGCAGTTATTGTAATCCGTTTTGCATGCCTTGTCAGCACGGAATTTCCTATTGCGACGTCACGGGGGCTCGCGGGCTGTCCCGCGTGGGAGAGGTACGCCGGAAAGGCCGCATGGTGGGCATCGAGCCCGTCGCGGACAGGAAGAAAAGGAGACATTCGGTACGGTCCCGCCTGACAGGCGGGGTTTATCGGAAGACTTGCTATACGGGTTTTCGCTTCTCTTTTTCCAGCCTTCTTTTCTCTTCGTCCCTGATTTCTCTTCGGAGGAGCTTGCCAACCTTCGACTTCGGCAGCATATCACGGAACTCTACATAGTGCGGAATCTTGTAGGACGCGAGGCGGTCTCTGCACCACTTGGTGAGATCGGCGCTTCCCACGCCCTTTGCGTCTTCCTTGAGCACCACGATGGCCTTGATTCGCTCTCCGACCCTCGCATCGGGAACGCCCACGACGCAGGCCCCTATGACCGTCGGGTGGTCCTGGAGTACGGCCTCGATCTCAGAGGCCGATATCCTGTAGGCCTTGTACTTGATGGTGTCGGCTGTCCTCTCCACGAATTCCAGCTCCCCGTATTCGTTCATCCTCATGAAGTCGCCCATACGGTAATATGTGTCGCCATCCAGCGGAACGAAGGACCGGGCTGTCTCCTCCGGTTTTTTCCAATAGCTCTTGACCGTGTAGGGTGAGGTCACGAGGAGTTCGCCCACCTCGCCGACCGGAACGGGCGCCAGGGTTTGTTGGTCGGCGAGGATGCACCTTCTCGACCTCAGCGGTGTTCCCACGACGGTCGGCTTCGGCTCCTTGTCGAGAAGGCTGTACGTGATGTGGCCAACTTCGGTGGAACCGTAGACCTGGTAGATGGGGACCCCGTACTTCTCCCTCCACGTCTTGAACACCTCGGCGGGCAACACGTCGCCGCCGCAGTAGCAATACTTCAAGGAACTCAGGTCGTACTGATCGAGCCGGTCGTTCTCCAGAAACATCCTGTAGAGGGCGGGAACCCCCAGCATCCAGCCCACCTTGTATCGTTCGATGGCCTTGAGGGTCGCATCGACCTCCGGCGAGGGCATCAGGATCACCGTGTTGCCCAGGTTGAATCCAAAAGCGATGGTAAAGCCCTTTGCCATGATATGGAAGAGGGGATTGACCATGAGCGGGGACCCCCTTGGGGAAACCCGTGGTGCCTCCGGTGTACATGATGTAGGAGAGGTCGTTCCAGGGGTCGATCGCGATTTTGGGCGGTTTTGCGCCGTCCCCCTTTTTGATGAGTTCCAGGAAAGAATATATCTCCTTTCCTTTCTCGATTTTGCCCCTCGGAATCTTGTCGAAGAGCGTACCCACGATCCGCTTCCAGAGAGGGATCAATTCTACGAAGTGGGTCACGATGACCCTTTCCAGGCGGGTTTTCCGCATCACCTCCCGGACGTAGACGAAGTTGGTGTCGAGGCATATGATCGTCTTGATATCCGCGTCCTCCACCATATACGCTATCTCGAAGGCCGTGTAGATGGGCGAGACGGGCACCATGACCGCCCCCACTTTGTTGATGGCGAAATTGGCGATGATCCACTGGGGGCAGTTCGGGATGTAAACCATTACGCGGTCCTGAGGCTTCACCCCTATCCTGACCAAACCCGCCGCGAACCTGTCGATGAGCATCTGGAGCCTGCGGTAGCTGAATTTCTCTCCCAGGTAGTAGAGGGCGGTGTTGCCTGGGACTTTCCGGCACATCCCCTCGAAACGGGAAAAGGTGTACTCGCTTTCATAAGGTTCCATCATCGGCTCCAACACGTGCCTAAACCCCAAAATACGCTGACTTGACGTCGGGATTGTCGAGCAATTGCTCCTTGGTCCCCGAGAGGACGCTCGATCCGTTTTCCAGAATGTAACCGTAGTCGATTATAGGGATGACGGGGCGGGCATACTGCTCCGTGACGATGATGGAGATGCCCTTTGTGTCGCGTATCGCCTTTGTCCCGTTGATGACGATGTCCTGGTAAGCCGGGCTCAAGCCGAGGAGCGGCTCGTCGAGAAGAAGCATCCTGGGCTTGGCCATGAGCGCCCTTCCAATGGCGAGCATCTGCTGCTCGCCGCCGCTCAGGAAGCCCCCCTGCCTCTTGAGGTGGTCCTTGAGCCGCGGGAAGAGATCGAGGACGTATTCGATGGTCTCCTTCGACTCGTGCCTCGCGGAGAGGTAGCCCCCTATCTTCAGGTTTTCGAGGACCGAGCTCTCGGGGAATATTCTCCTTCTTTCAGGGCAGAGGACGATTCCCATCCTGGCGCGAAGGTGGGGCTTCACGCGGGTAATCTCGACGCCTTCGAAGAGGATGTCGCCGTATAGAGATATCCTCTCGCCGCCGCGCATCTCTTCCTTTTTCTTGATGTCGAGGATAATGCCCGAAAGGGCGTACATGAGGGTGCTCTTGCCCGCGCTGTTCGAGCCGAACACCCCGACGATCTCACCCGAGCCGCACCGGAGACTCACGTTGTTGAGGGCGAGCATGTTCTCGTAGAAAACCATAAGTTCGCGGCCTTCGAGCATGTCTATACCTCTTCGCTTCCGAGATAGGCTTCCCTCACGCGCCTGTCCTCGATGACGTCGGTGTAATTGCCCTCCGTGATCTTTTCGCCGAAGTTGAGGGCCATGACCCTGTCGGCAACCCTAAAAAGCTCTCGAAGCCGGTGCTCCACCATGATGAGGGTGACCCCTTCCATTCTGAGCTTCTCAATGAGGGGAATCATACCCGCGATCTCGCTCATGCTGAGGCCCGAGAAAACCTCGTCGCAGAAGATCACGTCGGGCCTGAGCGCGATGCAGCGGGCCAGCTCAAGCCTCTTCTGATAACCCGTGGGGAGGGTGGAGGCAAGCTTGTAGGGGACCCTCGAATCCCTCTCGAACCCAATCTCTTCGAGGATGTCGATGGCGACGGTGTCCCTGTCGCCGTGCCTGCCACCCCCGCGCCAGCCTCCGGACTTCTTTGCCCGGGGCGACCAGAGGGGTATGATAAGGTTCTTGTAGGCGGGTAGCGAATAGTAGGGCCTCATGATCTGGAAGGTCCTCGTGATGCCGGTCCGGGCTATTTTGTGAGCCGGCCACTTCGTGATCTCTTCACCCCTGAATAAGACCCGGCCCGAATCCTGCCTGGTGAATCCCGTGATGCAGTTTATCAGGGTCGTCTTGCCGGAGCCGTTCGGGCCGATAATGCCGTAGATCTCCCCCTGGTAGACGTCGAAGCTCACGTTCATGAGGGCTTTCAGGCCACCGAAGGACTTGCTCACGTTTCTGATCGAAAGAAGAACGGTTTCAGTCATGTCTTACGGAACCTCGTAGCTGATAGCCGACAACAACTGGGTTCTCCCCATAAGCCGTGAGCGTGAGACTGTTGTCCTGCTCACACCTTCACCCATCTTTCGAACTGGTGGTATTTCCGTTGGAGATAGACCATGATCCCCTCGCTCTTGAATACGATGAAGGCGGTGAGGGCCGCGCAGTAGATGACGACCCTAAGCGTGCCGAAGAAGCGGAGGAATTCTGACAGAGGCACCAGGATGAAGCAGCCGATCACCGCACCCACGAGGGTGCCTCCACCCCCGATTACCACGGCCGCGATGGGGATGATGGAAAAGTCGAGGGCGAAGAGGGAAAGACCGGCCCACATGTAGAGGTGCGCGAGGTAGGCGCCCGCGAAACAGCCCATCAAGGAGGCGATGAAGACCCCAATCGATTTCATGTAGGTGATGTTTATCCCCGAGGCCCTAACGGACTGGTCGTTATCCTTGACGCCCCGGAAAACGAGGCCCACGTCCTGGTTGACGAGCCGCCTCATGGCGAAGAGGGCGGCGAGCATGGCGATGATGATGGCGTATTCCTCCACGTATTCGTGCGGAAAGCTGTCGATCCCCGATATGCCGTTGGTGCCGCCCAGTATGTTGAAGGCCTCTATGATCCTCGAAAAGAGGATAGGATACATGAGCGTCACAATGGCGAAATAGACCCCCCGGAGGGGGAGACAGGGAAAAATGATGGCGGTGCAGATGCATGCGCCGCAGACGGTTGCAAGGGGGATGGAGAGGTAGAAGGGGATCGATAGGTAGACGTTGAAAATGGCGGTGAGATAACCCCCTACCCCGACAAAGAGGGCCCCTCCCAGGCAGACGAGGCCCACGTAATTGGCGAGAAAATCGAAGGCCAGGGCGAGGATGGCGTAGACGCACATGATGTTGACGACCCTCTTCCAGTAGGGGACGAGGTCCAGGATAAAGGGAAGGAGGAGCACCCCGACGATCAGGAGCAGGCGCGGTCCCACCAGATAGGCGATCTCCTGAAAGGAAGAGATGGCGTAGATGCCCTCGGTCCTTACCTTGAGCCCTCGGTCGATCCTTTCTTTCCTCGCCATCTCCATGGTTACACCCTCTCTTCCAGTTGCTTTTGCTTACCGAAGATGCCGGAAGGCCTGATGAGGAGGGTGACGATGATGGCGAGGAGGGCTACTACCATGAGGAAATGGGAGGAGACGAAGGTCTCCGTCAGGATCTGGGCGAATCCGATGATGAATGAGGCGACTATGGTGCCGCCCCAGCTTCCGAGGCCGCCTATGACACAGACGGCCACGGCGAAAATGAGCACGTTGTATCCTTGCTCGACCACGATATTGCCGAGCGGTAGCAGGAGAATGGCGGCGAAACCGGCGAGGCCGGAGCCGAGGGCCAGAGAGATGATGGCGGTGGTGTCCGAGTCGATGCCCAGCATCATGGCGGCCCTTTCGTCCTGCGCGATACCCCGGAGGGCGAGGCCTATCCTGTTGAACCGGGTGAAGAGGAAGAGGAGAACGAAGATGAGGACCCCCGACCCGACGATGATCAGCCTCTGGTAGTCTACGGTCACACCCGCGATCCGGGTCGAACCGGCCACGAAAACGGGGAGGACGTAAGTCATCCCCCTGAGTCCCCCCCACCTGAGGCCTTCTATGATGGCGAGGCCGATGGCGTAGGTGCCGATGATCTCGGAGATCTCCATCCCCCTTATTCTTATAATGATGAACCGGTACATGATCGCGCCGATGGCGGAGGTCGCGAGTATGCCGAGCGCTATCGAGGGAAGGTAGGGCAGCCCTGTTTTGTTGACGAGTAGCCACACGATGTATCCGGTTGTGAGGTAGAGGGCGCCGTGGGCGAAGTTGGGCAGCCTGCTGATGCTATAGACGAGGGCGAACCCCAGGGAGAGCAGGGAGAGCACGATGCTGTTGATGGTGCCGTAGATCAGGATTTCCACGACGCCTCCTCGCTTTAGTCTACTTCATCCAGGGTGGCCTCATGATTTTCCCTTCCGCAACCTTGGGAGGGAAAATCTGGACCCTTTTCCCCGCCTGCCACTGGATGATGCCTGTGACGGCCCCTTCCTTCGGGTCCATGGATGGGATGATCTGATGTGACTTCTTGTCGAAGCGCATTCTGCCGTAGACGCCCATTATGTCGCTGCCCTCCAGACCGGTGATGACCTTGTCCGTGTCAACGCTGCCCGCTTTTTCGATGGCATCTTTCAGTTGATAGACGGCCATGTAGCTCGACGAGGTCCCGTAACCTTCCGGTTCAAGACCCCACTTCTTCTTGTAGGCGTCGACGAATTTCATGGTCCACGGCGTGATCCTTGCCCGGGCGTTGCCCCCGTTGACAAGGTCGACAATCAAGTACTCTCCTTTGCCCGCCGTCGCCTTCCAGAAGCCGGGCTGCTCAGCCGCGTTGACGAACCCAAGGGGGATCGATTTGAGTTGCAGGTCGCTCCACTGCTTCAGGAGTATGGCGCTCTCCGGCATGTCCATCCAGAGAAAGAGGACCTGAGCGCCCTTCCTGCCCGCGTCCATGAGTCCCACGGAGTAGTCGGTTGTGCCGGTGGGGTATACCTTCATGTCGAGGACGGTCCATCCCTTCGCGGTGAGGGCCTTCTGCATGGTTTGCCCCCCGCCGCGCGCGTGAGCCACATCCTGAACCATGATGCAGGCCTTGTTGAAATTGAAGGACTTTCTCATGCCTTCGAGGAGCGTGACGAGTTCACCTATCATCACCCCCACGTGACTCGTGTTCCTGAAGCAGTACTTGTACTTGTTGTAGTTCTCCTCCACCTTTTTCGTGTAGGCCGGGGTGAGGACCCCGGTGGTGAGGATGCTCACCTTCTTGTATCTGTTGAGGAGGTCCATGGCGGCGAGAGCAGCCTCCGAACGGACGGGTCCGCCGATGATAAAATCGGCTTTCTTTTCGAGGATGAGCTTTTCCAGGGCCAGGAGGGCATCGCTCACGGGTACGCCCGGCTCCAGGTCACGGGTATCGATCACCTCGACCTTGAAGGGGCGCTTCTTCCCCGCCACGTTTACCCCGCCCGCGGCGTTGATCTCGTCGACGGCAAGCTTCATGCCTCTCTCCGCATCCCAACCGTAGAGAAAGGCCGTCGCGAGGGGAGCGCCGATGACGATCGGTTTCTCGGCAGCCCCGGCCGAAAAGGCCAGGCCAAGAGTCAGGCATAAGGCCATAGCAACAATGCACACACTCCTTCCCATATCGCACCCCCGTTGGCATGGGCTCATGTTTGTTTTTCAAAAGCAACATGTGTGCCAGGACGCTGCGCCGGCAAAGGGCCGCCAAACAGGGGCGGGAAGCCGTCTCCGGCATGGTTCGGGTGTCGGGTCCCCTTCGAGGTGTTGAAGGTTTTCTTCTGTGGTGAAAATTCCTTTCACTTCTCCTCCCCTTTCGGCCCGCGTGAGCGCCCTCCCTTTTCATTCAATTTGCCGGGCGGTTTTGTGAGCCTTTTCGCCTCCGTCCTGAGCCGTCTTTCCGGTATCTGGAGGATGTGGCTCGCCTTCTCGATATCCCATCCGTTCTCTTCAAGGACCGTTCGAATGTGTTCCTGTCTTATCTCTTTGAGTGTTTTCACGGGTATGGTCGAAGGCTCCGGCTTATGTGAAATGCAAGGAGAGTGCCGCCGGTTCCAGAGCCCCTCTCCGGAGAAGATGGAGAAGGCAGGGTCGGGCACTTGACGCACGCACGTGTCAATGCCGGACCTTCGCCGGGACATGAGGCGGTTTAAGGGGTATTCACGACATCACGGAGTATGCCCCGCCCTGTAGGCGGGACCATTCACCCCATGGAGTTGCGGTCGAGGGCATACTGCTTGAGCTTCTCGCGGAGCGTGGGCCGTGATATGCCCAGGATTTGGCACGCCTTCCCGAGGCGGCCTCCCGTTTCGTCGAGGACGGCCACGATGTAATCCCTCTCGACCTCGGCCAGGCTCCGGGAAGTCGCGGTAGCCGGTTGGTTCTCCGCCGGTTTCTTCGATCCCGCAAGCAGGGGAATCACAGACTCCGCAAATATGATATCCCCCTGGGTATTGATGGCGGCCCTGGTAAGGATGTTCTCCAGCTCCCTGACATTGCCGGGCCAGTCGTACCCGATCAGCACCCTGAGTGCCTTTTCCTCCACTGAACCGATGTTCTTGTGCAGTTCGGAACTGATTTTCTTCAGGAGATGCGCCACGAGCAGCCCGATGTCCTCCCTTCGCGCCCTCAAGGGGGGAACCCTTATGGCGGCCACGCTGAGCCGGTAATAGAGGTCTTCCCGGAACGCACCCTGCAGGGCCATCTGCCGCAATTCTTTGTTGGTGGCGGCGATGACCCGTGCATTGGAGCGCAGGGTTTTTTCGCCTCCCACGCGTTCGAACTCCTTCTCCTGGAGAAACCGAAGCAGTTTTGCCTGAAGCTCCATGGGCATGTCGCCTACCTCGTCGAGAAAGATCGTACCATCGCCCGCGAGTTCGAATCTCCCCTTCTTCTGAACGGTGGCACCGGTAAAGGCGCCTTTTTCGTGGCCGAAGAGATCGCTTTCGAGGAGGGTCGGGACTATGGCGGAGCAGTTGATGGCCAGAAAGGGGTGATCCTTATAAAAGCTGTTGCAGTGGATGGCCCTCGCGATCAGCTCCTTGCCGGTCCCCGTCTCGCCTTCTATGAGAACGGTGACGCGGTTTTCTGAAAGAGCGCCGATGGTCTTGAAGATCTCCTTTATCTCCTTGCTGTTGCCGACGATCGTGCCTTTTCTGTAGCCTACGGCAGGGTCAGGTGGGACCCGGCTCTCCGGCGGGGCGCCGGTCGCGCGCATGGCCCTGAGGATGGCCTTTTCCAGCTCATCCGCGTCGATCGGTTTGGTGATGTACTCCATGGCGCCGAGCTTGATGGCCCTGATGGTGGTGTCCATATCGTGAAAGGCGGTAATCATGATCACCGCCGCTCCGTCGTGCCTGCTCTTCAGCTCCCTCAGCAGGTCGAGGCCGTCTCCATCAGGAAGACGTATGTCGAGAATCACGGCGTCCGGCTTGAAGCCGTCGATCTTTTCCAGACCCTCGGCCATGCAGATTGCGGTTCTCATCTCATAGCCTTTCTCCGTGAGGAACATGCCGAGCGACTCAAGAATCACCTTCTCATCGTCTATGATGAGAATACGTCCCTTCTTCACGAAGTCCCCTCCTTTGCCACCGGCAGGGTGAGGCGGATGATCGTCCCCGCCGGCTCTTTCGTGGACACGTCGACTCGACCGCCGTGGGCCTCCATGATCTTCTTTACATTGGCGAGGCCGAGGCCCGTCCCCTTTTTCTTGCTGCTGAAGAAGGGGTCGAAGACATACGGCAGGTCTTCAGCCGGGATGCCGGGACCGTCATCGGCGATCTCCAATCTCAGGCTCCTCTCTTTTTCGCCGACGACACTCGTGGCGATCTCTATCGTGCCGCCGGGGCCGAGGGCGTCGACGGAATTGATGAGGACGTTGATGATGGCCTGCTCCATTTTCTCCTCATCGAAGACGAGAGAGCGGAGACGGTGGTTGGAGCATGCCCGTTTGACCCTGATTCCCATTTCCCTGATGCGCGCGTCCATCGTCTCCAGGCAGGAATCGATCACCTTCACAATTGAGCCCTTCTGCATCCTGAGATTCAGGGGCTTGGCGAAGTCGAGCATTTCGTCGAGGATCCTTTCGAGTCTCGATATCTCGTTCACCACGATCTCCATGCGCCTCTTGTCGTTGCCCCTGAACTTCGTGTTCTTGAGGAGTATTTGGCTGTTCAGCTTCACCGAGCAGAGCGGGTTTCTAATCTCGTGGGCCAGAGATGTGGTCAACTTGCCTATGTAGGCGAAGCGCTCGGCCTCCCGAATACGTTTCTCTATCTTCATCCGTTCCGTGATGTCCCTGCAAATGCCCGCCACCGCGTAACAGCCCTGATAGAGTATGCGTTTCACCTTGTTCTCCGTTGGGATGGCTTTGCCGTTTTTGTGGCGGCGCAGGTAGGCGTACAGGTCTTCCGAGTTTTCGCCCGCCATCCGTTTTTCATAGAGCCTTCGGACCGCGGCGAGCGACCTGGGGGCGATCGTTTCAGTGTAAGGCATCCCGGCCATCTCCTGGGGCGTGTAGCCATGGAGGTCGCAAAACGCCTGATTTGCAAAGACGATCCGCCCCTTCTGATTGACGAAGTAACCGTCGCTGATCTCTTCCACAAGGACGCGGTATTTCGACTCCGATTCGGCAAGCTCCCTGGTCCTTTCCTCCACCTCCCGTTCCAGGTTTTCGGCGTGAGTCCGTATCTGCTCCTCGTGGAGGGACTGGAAGTAGTTGCTGAATCTGGTGATCGTATAGAAGAGACACTCGTTTAGTCTTTCCATGGTGTTCAAGAGTTCGTCCCCACGAAGCTCCTTGAGAACGATGGGGGTGAGGGTTGTCCGGTAGAGTTCGTAGGCGGTCTGGACCTCCGAGAGGGAGAAGCCGCCCTCGAGGCGGAGCCTGGTGATCCATTCAATGTGGGCGTTTATCAGGGAATAGTCGTCGTCGACAAGGACCGCACAGCTCGCCTCGTTCGCCTTTGACACCGTGACGAAGAGCTCGTCGAGGGGCCGTTGACCGTACCGTTCACTCACCGATACGTGAAGACGGCTAACCCATTCGTTGATGATGTCCGGTTGATGTTTCCTCAGAATCGAGGGGAGGGACATGGGTATATTGTATATTGATCGGATCGTGCTTGCAAAGGAATACGGAAGTGCCTCGGTTGGGCCGGGCCATCACCTAATACCTGGTTGTATTCAAAGGCAACCACCCACGCCTTCGGCGCGGGTAATACCCAGGGGATGGTACCCCCGCTTTCGGCTGTGCGGTAGCCTACTTCAGGATCAGGTTGTTCTTTACGGACACGACTCCATGGACGCTCCTTGCGATCTGCCCGGCCTTATCGACGGCCTGTTGAGAATTGACGAAGCCGCTCAGCTGGACCCTGCCCTCGTACGTCTCGACGCCGATCTGGAACGACTTGAGAAAATCATCCTCCGCGAGCAGGGCCTTTACCTTGCTGGTGATGACCGAATCGTCAACGTATTGACACGTGCCTTCCTGTGTGGATGTCGATGCACAGGCGACGAAGGTGGCGACGAGCATAAGAAGGACTAGATAGCCGATAATTACATTCCTCTTTTTCATAGCGGTTACTCCTTACTCCCCTTGAAGCTGATCCTTCCCCTCTTCACCTCGTACAGGGGATAGCCCATAATGGTCATGAGGAGCGAGGTCTTGCCCGAACCATTGGGGCCGAAGAGGATGCGGGTCTCACCCGGCCTGATCTCAAGGTTGATGCCCTTCAACAGCAGCTTTCCCGCCAGTTCCACTTGCGGATCTTCGATAAGCAGCATCCCCCCTCCCTTTCTCTCGAAGGTAGTCGCTTCGGGCGGCCTCCGCCCCTGACATTCGCGCAGGCGGCATCCCGCAGGATCCCTTTTCGGACCGGGCTCAACGACGCGCCGCATCCCGAAGCATAGTATTATTATAACGCGGGAAGCGGGGGACCGCATGCATTACGCTGCCGAGAGACATATGGAAACGGGAATAGATCATCCCCTGCGTCCTCCGCCTGAGCGAACGGGTCGGGCGGAGGCAAGACGCCACGGGTACAAAGAAGGGAAGATCACGCGCACCGTGAGGTACACGGATTTCTGATGTTCCCCTGAAGGGGGCGAAAACAGGAGGGATAAATGTTCGGTCGGAATTGCCGGGTGGGAACGCGGGGGGAGGAAAGGGCGGACGGGGCCGCGGCCGGGTAATCAGTCGGCCAGCATCGTCATGTTGAGGTTCTTTTCCGCGATGTCGGCGAGGGCCATGCGGTCGATTACCCCCCCAGCCCGTTCGAGGTGGGGATAGACGCCCAGAAGGGGGACGTCCAGGTAGCGGGCGAGCATCTCCCTGTTCGTTTTCGTCGCAAGGTCGTGTTTTCCGTCGATGTCGCTCAGGATCACCCCGGCCACTGGGATATGCTCGCTCTTCAGGAAGCGGCACGTGAGCAGGGTATGATTGATGGTGCCGAGGCCGAGGCGGGAGACGACCAGGGCGGTCGTTTTCCACCTCTTCATGAGGTCCGAAAAGAAGAAGCCTTTCTTTATGGGCACGAGGACGCCGCCGGCCCCTTCGACGAAGAGCATATCGTGGGCCGCCTTCAATCGCTCGTATATCATGTCGAGGTTTTCCAGATCGATCTGCACGTGCTCCATCTTCGCGGCGGTCTCCGGGGCGACGGGGGCATCGAAGGCGTACGGATTGATGAGGGAAAGGTCATCCTGGCTGCCTGATGCCTCCTTGAGCGCGATGGCGTCATAAGGAAGGGCGTCCTTGCGGTTGAGGCCGAGGCCGCTCTCAAGGGGCTTCATCACCCCCACGTCGAGCCCCTTTTTGAGCGAAAAGTAGGCGCACAGGGCGCTCGTGACCTTTGTTTTGCCAATCCCGGTGTCCGTTCCTGTTACAAAAAAGGTTGTCATTGGTCACACTCCCCTAAAGGCGGGACCGCGCCGGCTCATGCAAGGCCGCAACCGCGGTCGGGAATCGCCATCGTTTCCGGGGCCCCGCTCTCTCCGGCCGATCCCGTGCACGGCCGCCTCAGTTTGATAGATAGTAGACGAGGTTATCAAGGGCAGACGTGAAGAAGACATTCCGTAGCACCACCTGCGGCGGTACCCTGATCTGCGTGGGGGCGAAATTCATGATGCCTTTGATGTTTGCCTCAACGAAGAGATTCGCCACCCTCTGCGCCTCCGAGGGCGGGGTGGTGATGACGCCGATCTCGACATTCCTCGCGTTTACCACCTCTTTCAGCCGGTCGATGTGAAGGATTTCAATGGGCCTCCCCATCTTTTCCGAGATGTGGCCTATCACCTTGACCGGCTCCTGGTCGAAGGCGGCGACGATCTTGTAGCTCTGCTTGAGAAAATCCTTGTACATGAGGAGGGCGCTCCCGAGATTCCCGACCCCGACGACGGCAATTCTCCATTCGCGGTTCGTCCCGAGGATCTCCCTTATGTGAAATCTCAGCTCCTTTACGCTGTACCCCATGCCCCTTATCCCAAACTCGCCGAAGTAGGCGAAATCCTTCCGTACCTGAGCGGCGTTGACATTGCAAATCAATGCCATGAGCGCGCTGGATGCGACCTTCTCCCCCTTCTGCTCCAGGTCTTCGAGGCACTTCAGGTAGTTCGATAACCGCCTCACGGTTGCTTCAGGAATCTTTGCATATTTGCCCATTTCTACACCCGGTATTGTTATGAGACACTGTCTCACAATATAAAAGTAAGAGAAAAATTTATCAAGCATAGTATAAAGCCGGGAGAAAAATTTATCAAGCCAAATCATTTCCAGCACTTCTTCACAATCGGCGCGCGGAAACGAGGAAGCGCCCCATGGGCCGGGCAGTGCGTCAGCGGCTGGGGGTTTTCGCCTCCGCTCCTTCCTTTTTATGAAGGGGAGGCTCCGGCAGCTTTGCTGCCGGAGGGGGCGACCGGG
>JBEKJU010000092.1:0-11779 GCA_050011095.1 Syntrophorhabdales bacterium | reverse complement strand
ATTCCCGCGAACGATATCACCTACGACGTACCTGCCTTTGGGCACACGCGGCAGACGGAAATTTCACAGGACCTCTACTGGATCCCCTACTATATCGTGACGGTCGACGGCCCGAAGGTCACCGTCGATTACTACGCCGTGAACTCAAACGGAAACGGGTCGAATATCCTGACCACGCCGGCCCTCACGGGCAACTGGCAGAAGCGTGAGACCTTCGGCTACAGCCTCAATGGAAAGGAATTCCTGGTAGCCCAGGGTCAGCCCTACACGACCGTGCAGGATGCGATCCCGGCAGGGTCCGGCTTTTTTGGGACCAGCGCCGAGATCCTGGGCGGCACGAACGGGAGCACCGTGACGGACCACAGCGGCCGCGCGCTGACGAAGGCCGTGAACACCGGCTGGGCCCCGAGGGACGGCTGGGACCTGGGTCCGGAAGGCTTGCTGAGTAGCGACGTCCTGACCCTCTGGGGCATGACCGACGTGGGCAACACCACCACCGACACGTACGCCCTCTCCATGACCTACGATCCGGGCGTTCGCATGAGCGCGGACATGCTCAAAAGGGGCAAGCTTGTCCTGGTTACCAAGGATGCTAAAGGCAACTGGGTCAAGGCGGGCAGCAAGAACTTCATCCTCGGCCCGTGGAACGGGGCCTATCCCCTGGGCACCTATGGGGTCGACCCGAAGACGCACACTGCCTGGGCAGTGGTCAACGTGACCGGCGATTTTGCCGTGATGCAGACCCCGCAACCGTGAAGGGGGGATTTCCCCGCATTTTGCCGGCGAATAATATCAGCCGATGGAGCTGATGATGAGGGATCATGTGGACGACGGATGTTTCGGAAAGTCACCTGGAGCTTTCCCAAGACCCGCCGATGGGCGCCCGGGTACCCCCCCGTCGTCCACCGCTGCCGGCATCACGAACCCTCTTCCGGTTCGATGATGCCGGCAGTAAAGCGTCGGCGTCGGAGACTATGGACGTCCGGGGGTTATGCGCGCGGGTATAGGCGTGGCGTACGCCTCCTCCAAAGCAATGAAAAGGACGATAGTCCAATAGTGAAAATTGCCGGCTGCAAGCGAGGGCGATATATTTTCCAAAACATGTATGTTTTTTCTTGATTACCTGATGATGGGCGGTATAACAGAAGAGACAGTCTGAAAGAGCCCACCATCCGTGAGGTTGGAACGGAAAGCCACCGGGTCTCATACCGAATCGCTTATCTTCGCCACACCTTTGTTGTCGCATCAAAGCTTTCCTCGATGTACAAGTCGACTCACGCTGTGGGTGCCCCGCGCCTTCGTCGGCTCGACCACGCCCCCTACCCGTCCCGTCCCGTACTGCGAGGCAGGACAAGCAGGCGATAGTTCATTGTTTCACAAAGGGCCATTGACAAGCGTTCTGCCATCCTATATTATTAATAACGTAACAGATATAAACGACCTGCGCGGCCGAAGGCCATGCCGCGGAGGACACCGGGGGTAAGAAATGAGGTATGGGGAGACAGGGTTCAATTTAGAAATCGATCTAAGCCGGGGGGCGATTGAGAGGGTGGAAACCGACCCGAAAATGACCGAGCTTCACCTTGGGGGTCTCGGCACGAACGCCAAGATATTATGGGATAGGGTTCCCGCTGATATTGACCCCTTTTCCCCTGATAATATCCTCATATTCAGCACCGGTCTTTTATGTGGCACACCTGCTCCCGGTGCGAACCGCACCATTGTCACCACCTATTCTCCCCAGACGTTGTTTATGGCATATTCAATGATGGGGGGCGTTTTCGCGCCGGAATTGAAGTTAGCCGGTTATGACAAACTGATCTTTCGCGGCAAGTCCCCAAATCTGGTGTATATATGGATACACAATGACAAAGTGGAAATACGCGATGCCGGTCATCTCCGCGGTAAGGGCGCTGTTGAAACTCAAGAGCTTATCCGGAAGGAGTTGAAGGATCCGGAGGCCCAGGTGGCTGCTATCGGCCTGGCCGGTGAAAACAGGGTCTTTATGGCCTCCATCGAGCAGGGCAGGTCGAGCGCCAGCCGGCTCGGGGTAGGCGCCGTCATGGGAAGCAAAGGGCTAAAAGCGATAGCTGTTCATGGAACAAAGGATATCAACCTTGCCCGGCCGGCTGAATTTGTAAAACTTTGCGGCGAAGTGCTGGAACACATCAAGGAGCGGGAGCACAAGCCTGTTCCTGGGGTGATGCCCATTTTGGCGGGCCTTGGATCACCGCAGGAGATGAAACACATCGATGAGAAGTGGCACACCGAAAATTTCTCCTGGGGAAATTCCCGTGTTCGTAGAAAAGACTTCTGGACCAAGGAAATCGAAGAGCAGTGGAAAGTGACTCAGCTAAGCGCGCGGAAGCGGTTGATAAGCTGTTATAACTGTCCGATGAAATGCGGGGCGACAATTTCCCTCCCGGGGATGTCAACCTACATGATGAAATGCTTCTCGAAACTTACGTACACAATGGCGGCTTATGTGGATTCCCTGGATTTTGGCTTCAGAATCGCCCAGCGCGCCACGGAGTATGGAGTGGACGGGTTCTCAACCCCGCAAGTTATGGCCTTCGCCTTTGAGCTTAAAGAGGCCGGTATCCTGGCCGACTCGGACTTTGAGGGATGCCCGTCCGATAACGAGGGGAGATTTTACTGGCTCCTCGACAGAATTGTCCGGCGGGAAGGCATAGGGGATGTCCTGGCCGACGGTACGTATTGGGCGGCCCTAAAGATCGGCAACGGCGCAGAGGCATTTGCCCATAATAATATCAAGAAACATGAGCAGTTGCCTCTCAAGCTTGGAATGCTGAATCCCGTTTATTTCCTCATGTACTGTACCGGCGAGAAAATGAACATTACCCAGATCGAAGGGCAGTTCCCCCAGTCGCCTTTTCCTACGATGGAGGAGAGGCTGGACTTTGTGAAGGATTGGATACAGGTTCCCGATGAAAAGTTCAAGCAATATCTGCTGGACTGGGAACTGCGCGGAGAACGGTCAAATCCATATTACCCGACGCCTGAAATGGCTACCGACATCGTCGACTGGCAAGAGATGATGCACTTCATCGATGACGCCCTCGGGATGTGCGCCGGGCTGTCGTCATTTCCCCTGAAGCCTCCCTATCATATACACAATTACCCGCTTCTTATCTCGGCGGCGACCGGAATCGACATGGATGAGGAGAAACTGAAGAAAATATACAGGAGGAACCGGAATCTGATCAGGGCCATCAATGTAAGAAGGGGCTTGAGGCGGGCCGATGAGAAGCCGCCGGCGGACCATTGGAGGAAAAGATTTCCCGAGCTTGAAGAAAAACTCCTGGATACGTTTTACAAATTCAAGGGATGGAATAATGATGGTATTCCTACTAAAGAGACCTTGCAGGAATTGGGTCTGGGTTACGTTGCCGAAGACCTCCTGCAGAGGGGCATTCTGACTGACGACGAAGCCGCTCCCGCCAAAGAGGCTTCGGCGCAAGCAGGGAAGCAATAAGGGTGATGAGGTGGTAAGCGTCATGGGTGAGAAAACAAAGAAAATAGTGAAGACAATAAAAATCGATCTCGATAAATGCAACGGTTGCCGGGCATGCGAGGTGATCTGTTCCGCCTTTCACGCGAACCCGCCATACAGCAGCAATAATCCGGCAAGATCTCGTATCCGGATGATCCGTGAACCGATCAGGGACATATATGTCCCTGTATACGCGGGTGAGGCCGCGACAGCCGAATGTATGGGCAGAGACAAGTATGTGATTGACGGAAAGGAATACGACGAGTGTGTCTTCTGCAGGGCTGCCTGCCCATCCAGGGGCCTGTTCAAAGAACCCGATTCCGGTCTTCCTCTCAAATGCGATATGTGTGAAGGCGAAAAAGAACCTTTGTGTGTTAAGTGGTGCATCACCGACGCCCTGACGTGCGTGGAAAAGGAAGTGGAAGTGGAAGAGGAAGCGAGGCCGGGGGACGTGGAGAAAGGATTGGAATCGCTGGTGGACAAATATGGATTGGAGAGGATAGCGGATACCATCGCCCGAATATCGAAGAAGGGCTGAATTACCGGTGAAAAGAATAGTCCCCCTGACCTTCTTATTCCAATTCGCAATCATGTTGACTCATCGTCGCAGGAGCATGACACCCTCTGTAAACACGCATCGCGAAAGCGACGGAAACAGGTGAAGGCGCTCAGTACCGGTTCGTGAGCTTAGGGCTCGTCAGAAAATAAATGGGCCATCTGGCTCGTCTTTTTGTCCGGCCGCTTCGTTGCGAAAAGGTCATGTACATCCAGTACATTTGGCCTTTCCGCGCCTCGCCGATCGGCCAAAAATCCTTCGCCATCTGACTCATTTATTTCCTTCCGAGCCCTTACGCTGTTTTCATAGAGAAATTCGGGGTCGACGTCCAGGTGATTCGCCCACGCCATCGAATTTGACCGGTGACTATTTCTTTACAGATCACGTTCGGACGGACGTCCCTCTGCATGCCCGGACCCCGACGTACTTTTGCGGGGTCCCATCAGCTACGCGGCGACCGGTCCGCGAAGGGCCGGTCGCCGCGCCCGAGACACGCAAGATCAAATCGGGAACACCCTTACCACTTACCCGTCTTCAGATACTCGTCAATCGACTTCGCCGCCTTCCGGCCCGCGCCCATGGCGAGGATGACCGTCGCCGCGCCCGTCACGATATCGCCACCCGCGAAGACACCCTTTCTGCTCGTCTTTCCCGTCTCCGGGTCCGCCTGGATGTTCCCGGACTTCCTTAGCTCCAGCCCCTCCGTGCTCTGGGTGAGGATCGGGTTCGGTCCCTGCCCGATGGCCACGATCACCACCTCGACGGGGATGATGTGCTCCGAGCCCTGCATCTCGACGGGTCTCCGCCTGCCCGAGGCGTCCGGCTCCCCCAGTTCCATCTTCACGCACTCTATGCCCTTCACCCAGTTCTTGTCATCACCGATCACCCTGGTAGGCGCGGTGAGCAGACGGAACTCGATGCCCTCTTCCTCGGCGTGGTGGGCCTCCTCCGCCCTCGCGGGCATCTCCGCCCTCGACCTCCGGTAGATGAGGTACACGTGCTGCGCCCCGAGCCTTTTCGCTACCCTCGCCGAGTCCATGGCCACGTTCCCGCCGCCGATGACGGCGACCCTCGTCGCCGTTTTTATGGGTGTGTCGTATTCAGGGAAGAGATAGGCCTTCATCAGGTTAGCCCTCGTGAGGAACTCGTTGGCCGAATAGACGCCATTCAGGTTCTCCCCTGGGATGTCGAGGAAATACGGAAGGCCCGCGCCCGTTCCCACGAAGATCGCGTCGTAGCCCTCATTGAACAGCTCGTCCACCGTCGCCGTCTGGCCGACGATGGTGTTCGGCTTTATCGCGACGCCCAGCTTCTGGACATAGTCGACCTCCCGCTGGACGATGGCCTTCGGCAGACGGAACTCGGGGATGCCGTAGACGAGGACGCCGCCCGCCTTGTGGAGGGCCTCGAAGATCGTCACCTCGTGGCCGAGCTTCGCAAGCTCGCCCGCGACCGTCAGGCCCGCGGGGCCCGCGCCGATGACGGCCACTTTTTTTCCTGTGGGCGCCGGTTTCTCGGGCGTCCTCACGTCGCCGGCCGCAAGCTCGTAGTCCGCCGCGAACCGCTCCAGGCGGCCGACCGCGATAGGCTCCCCCTTCTTCCCGAGGACACACTTGCTCTCGCACTGCGACTCCTGCGGGCAGACGCGGCCGCAGACCGCGGGCAGGCTATTCGTCTCCTTTATTGCGCGGATGGCGCCCATGAAGTCGCCTTCCTTCATCTTCCCGATAAATTCTGGGATCTGCACGGCGACGGGACAGCCCTCGACGCAGGCAGGCTTCTTGCAGCCGAGGCAGCGCGACGCCTCCCGGAGGGCGTTCTCCCTCGTGTAGCCGAGGGCCACCTCGCTGAAGTTCTGGATCCGGAGCTTCGGCGCCTGTTCGGGCATCCTCTCCCGCTTCTTGCTCTTCTTGACCGCCACCTGGGCCTCAAGCTTGCAGGTGTGGTCCCACATGGCCCGCCGCTCCTCCCGGTTGTACATCTGCTGGCGGAGCATCAATTCCTTGAAGTTCACCTGGTGGGCATCGAACTCGGGCCCGTCGACGCAGACGAACTTCGTCTCGTCCCCAACGGTCGTCCGGCATCCGCCGCACATGCCCGTGCCGTCGATCATGATCGAGTTGAGGCTCACGATGGTCTTGATGTTATAGGGCCGCGTCACCTCCGCGACCGCCCTCATCATCACGACGGGGCCGATTGCCAGGACGAGGTCGATGTTGGCGCCCTCGTCGATTAGCCGCTTCAGCTCGTCCGTGACGAAGCCGTGGTGGCCGTACGTGCCGTCATCGGTTGTCACGAGGAGCTGGTTGCTGACCGCCTTCATCTCGTCCTCGAGTATAAGCATGTCCCTGGAGCGGGCCCCTATGATGGAAACGATCTCGTTTCCCGCCTGGTAGAGTCCCTTCGCTATGGGATAGACCGGCGCGACGCCCACGCCGCCGCCTATGCAGACCACGGTGCCGAATTTTTCGATGTGGCTCTTCTTGCCCAGGGGTCCGACGACATCGAGGATCGTCTGACCCAGGTCGAACCGGGCGAGCTTCTTCGTGGACGCGCCGACTTCCTGGAAGATCACGGTGATCGTCCCCTTTTCCCTGTCGAAATCGGCGACCGTCAGCGGTATCCGCTCTCCGCGATCGTCCGCCCTGAGGACGACGAACTGTCCCGGCCTCACCTTCTTGGCGATCTCCGGGACATAGAGCTTCCACATCACGAGGGAGGGTGCCAACTGCCGTTTTTCGACGATCTCGTTAAGTTTGACTGTATCACTCATTGTAAGTGCTGTCGCCATATCTTCTCCTTTTAAGATTGTCCTTGTCTACGGGCTTCGCTCGCCTGTGTCGTAGGGAGCTTGACCGTAAATGTCGTACCCTTGTTCACCTTGCTATTCACCTCTATCCGGCCGAAGTGGGACTCCACGATCTTCTTGACGATGGACAGACCCAAACCGGTGCCCGGCGCATGTCTCGTCTGGGGTCCGGGCACGCGGTAGAACTCGTCATATATGTGTGGAAGCTCTTCGGCGTCTATGCCGACACCCGTGTCCGCCACCTTGATAGTGAGAAAGTGGTTACCCGCCCTGGCGGTCACAATCACCTTGCCGTGCGTCACGTTATACTTTATCGCATTTGAAATGAGGTTCGTGAAAAGCTGCTCCATCCCGGCGCGGTCCGCCTCGATAAAAGGCAGCGACTCGGGGATGTCCACCTTGAACCTTAGTCCCTTTTCCGCGCCCTGCCCCTTCAGAAGCTCCACTGTGCCGGTAACGATGCCGCGCACGTCGAGAAGGGCCTTTTCTCTCACGACCGCAATCGATTCGAGCCTTATGAGCTGGAGAAGGTCGCTCACCAGATCGAGGAGCGAATGGGTCCTCGCCTTTGCCCGTTCGAGCATGCGGCGGTTGACCTCGGGGTCGGACCCCGCAGCGCCCGTGAGGAACGCCGAGAGATATCCCTCGATGGCCCCAAGGGGCGCCCTGAGCTCGTGGGCGACCATACTGACGAACTGTGATTTTATCCGATCGATCTCCGTGCGGCGCGTAATGTCGTGGAGCACGCCCACGACGCCCAGGTCGCGGCCCGATTCATCCCGCACCACGGAGAGGCTCACCATAACGGTCCGCCGCTTGGGCCCGCGCAGTTCCAGCTCCCCGGACTGCATGGTACACCGGGCGGCCTGGGCCGAATAGGCCTTGCCGATCATCGCCGCAAGCTCCTTGTTCGCGATGATCTCCCCCACGGCCCTGCCCGCCTCCAGCCTGCCGTCCAGATCGAGCATCCTGACGGCGGCGGGATTCCACAGGGCGAGCTGCTTCTCCCGGTTGAAGACCAGGATGCCGTCGGCCATGGAGTTGATGACCGCATGGAGCTTCGACGTCTCGTGGGCCGCGTCCAGGGGCCTCCGGTCCCGCTTTTTCATGAGCCGTCCGGCCCTCAGGCGGAGCCGCCTCATCTCGGCGCCCCTGGCCACGACGGCCAGAAGCTCGTCCGGTTCAAAGGGCTTCGGCAGGTAGTCGGAGGCGCCGTGCCTCATCGCGTCGAGGGCCGTTTCCACGGTGGCCAAGGCCGCGATGACGATCATGATGATCTCGGGATCGTGCGCCCTCACATGCTCCATCATCTCGATGCCCCCGGTCGTCGGCATCATGAGATCGATGAGGAGCAGATCGAACTGCTTCGAACGGACCCTTTCGAGCCCCTCCTTGCCGCCGGCAGCCACCTCGACAGCGTAGCCCTCGGGCTCAAGGGCCCTCCGGCACCCCTCGCGGATGCCCCTTTCGTCATCGATGACCAGTATCCTCATGGGTCGATCCAAAAAAAAGACCCCCTGCCCCGTATCCTATCCGCCTTTCAGGCCAGAGGCCTATCCCTTCGCCCTCGCGAGCATCTCGCCCACGCGCTTCAGCAGCTCTTCCGGCAAAAGGGGCTTACTCGCGTACTCATCCGTTTTCATCCAGTAGCCGTCCAACTCCTGGGAAAAATCGTAGCCCGTCGTCTCCGCCACGGCCGTCAGCATCAGGATCGGGATATTCCTGTAGAGCGGATCGGCCTTGACCGCCTTCGCAAAGGTAAAGCCCGTATCGTGCTTCTCCAGCATGAGGTCGAGGACGATCAGGTCGGGCTGTTCGAACCGGACCTTGTCGAGCCCCTCCCGACCCGTAAAGGCCGCCACCACGTCGAAGCCGTGGTTCTCCAGGACGGCCTTGTTCAGGTCGATAAAATCCACATCATCATCCACGAGCAAGATTCTCTTCTTTTTGTCCATTTTGCCTCCCCCAAACCTAGGTTTTTTGGATGCTCTCCTTTGTCCCCCGTCTTTTTCTCTCATCCGTCCCCGCCCCATCGAAAGGCAGGGATGCTATGAATCTGCCGCCCTTCCCCGGAACCCCTATCCGGGTGAGGCACGCTGCCGTGCAGACCGTCCTCAACCCGGGTCCCGCGACACGGGCGACCCTCCCAATGGCGATCATGGGCGACATGATATCCCTTCACCCGGCCCATGCCTCTTTTCGTGATCCACGGCCTAGCGCGGACATGCCTCGATGCAGTTCCGGCAAGTGATGTACCTGCCCGTGGATCACCTCGATGTCGCTCCCTTCGAGCTTGATCGCCTTTATGGGACAGTGCCGGACGCAGTACAGGCAGTGGCGGCGCCTTCCGGCTTTGATCCCGATATCATAGCAACTTCCTGACCAGTACATCATCAAAATACGCGCTTTTGACACTAATAACCCAAATTCTACAACAAATGTGCATTTATGTCAAAACTACTTGTGATATTGTGCACAAGGGGGGATCATTGTCAAGTCAAAAAACACGACACGACGGCTCAAAGGTACTAATATCGAGTTGCCTATCTTCGGCACCACCCTCGCCTTCGGCGGTAGTGCGTCAAGGAGAGCTATGAGAGATTAATCTTACCGTGCCCGGCAAGACAGCGCCGTCATACATGCTCTCACGTACAGACTGTAGTGTATGATTTAACATTCATAGTGACGCGCCAATCGAGGGGGATTTGAGGATTTTATGGTGCTCGGCCTCAGCCGTAGCGCTCCTCCTTCCACGGATCGCCGCGCATGTGGTAGCCGTGCATCTCCCAGAAACCAGGCCGGTTCCGCTCGATGAATTCCACCCCTGTAACCCACTTCGCGCTCTTCCAGAAATAAAGCCGCGGCACAACCAGCCGGACGGGGCCTCCGTGCTCAGCGCTCAGGGGCCCGTTGTCGTGCATGAGCGCGAAAAGGCAGTCCATTCCGAAGAAATCGCTGACCGGAAGGTTCGTCGAGAAGCCGCCCGCGCCGTGGACCATGACGAAACGGGCGGAGGGATAAGGCCGCGCGATCTCCCCTATGGTAGACGTGCCCACACCCTCCCAGAGGTTGTTGAGCTTCGACCAGGTGGTCACGCAGTGGACGTCGGAGAGGACCTTCACGCGCGGCAGGGCGGCGAACTCCGCGAAGCCCATCTCCCACTCCTTTTCGACGAGGCCCCACACCCTGAACGTCCACGTTGCCCTGTCGATCGTCTCGACCCGTCCGTAGTGCAGGACCGGCCAGCTCGTGACGAGCCTCTGGCCCGGTGGTATCCGGTTCAGCCTTCTCGTATCGGGACTGATGATCGTAAGATCCTCTTCATCCATACATACCTCCTGTTACCGGGGCCGAGGAAGGAGCGGAGGCGAAAAAGCGCAGCCGGGCCGGCGTCGCCCACTCACCCTTCCCGCCTCGACCTTCCCTCTTAAATCTAATCATCCGGGAGGCTCCTTTTCTTTTCGCCAACGGCGCATTATATATACATATGGAGGGCGAAGGGGAAAGGCGCGCGCTTCCGTCGCCCGAACCCCCTGTTATACCGAATTGTTTATCTTTGGCAGCGAAATCCGTTGAGGGGGGAAGCTCCACGGACCGGGGTACCCGCTTGCGGGTCGCGTGGAGGGGGCGCTGGGTACCCACGTGCGTGGTGCCCGGTATATTGGAGGCGACTCGGTATCACGCCGGAGGAGGCAGACCATGTTCGGGCGACAGATAAAGCTTTTCAGGCTTTTAGGGTTCACGGTCAACATGGATGTGAGCTGGCTCGTGATTGCCGTTCTCATCGTATGGTCCCTCGCCGCGGGCCTTTTCCCGGTCTATTACAAGGGACTTCCGGCACCCACATACTGGTCGATGGGCATCGCGGGTACTCTGGGCCTTTTCGTGTCAATCGTCTTCCACGAATTCTGGCACTCCTTCGTCGCCCGCCGTTACGGGCTTCCCATCAGCGGCATAACCCTTTTTATCTTCGGCGGCGTGTCGGAGATGGCCGAGGAGCCGCGCAGCCCCGGCGTGGAGTTCTTCATGGCCATCGCCGGCCCCCTGTCAAGCTTCGCCCTCGCGGGCTTCTTCTACCTCGTCGTGCTCGCATCGGCGGGCCGCATCTCCGTCCCCGTAGGCGGCGTCCTTCTCTACCTCGCGTCGATCAATGGCCTCCTCGGCATCTTCAACCTCCTACCCGCCTTTCCCTTGGACGGCGGCCGGGTGCTCAGGTCAATCCTGTGGCTGGCAAAGGGAAACCTCCAGTGGGCGACGCGCATCGCGTCGAGGATAGGGGCGGGCTTCGGGATCGCCATGATCCTCATGGGCGTCCTCACGTTCATGTCGGGCAACTTCATCAGCGGCCTGTGGTGGTTCCTCATCGGCATGTTCCTCCGAAACGCCTCGCAGATGTCGTACCGCCAGTTGCTCATCAGAAGGGCCCTCGAAGGCGAACACGTCAACCGGTTCATGAAGCCCGAGCTTGTCACGGTCAACCCGTCCGTCACCCTTTCCCAACTCATGGACAACTATGTGTACCGGTACCACTACAAGATGTTTCCCGTGGTCGAGAGCGACAAGCTCCTAGGCGTCGTGACCATCGACCAGCTGAAAGAGGTCCCCAGGGACCAGTGGAATTCCCACACGGTGAAGGAAATCGCCGATACGTGCACGGAGGAGAATACGATAGAGCCCAGTGCGGACGCCACGAAGGCCCTGGAAAAGATGAGCAGGAAGAGCGCAAGCCGCCTCATGGTCGTGGATCGCGGAAAGCTTGTCGGCATTCTGGCGCTCCGGGACCTCCTGAAGTTCCTCGCGATAAAACTCGATTTCGAGCCGACCGAGGCGTGATGGCAACCAACGATCATCCCGGCCCGTACCACCGTGAGATGAGGCCGTCGAGGCGGGCCACCAGGGG